>JAADYV010000093.1 GCA_010092855.1 Chloroflexota bacterium
AAAGCCTACGATCCCAAGCGCACGCGGCGCTTAGGCTGGCTGGGGCTGGGCGTGTCCGGGCTGTTTGGACTGCTGGTCGTGGCTGTGTTTGTGGGCTACGCCTGGTTGATCGTGGCCAGTTTCAACTCGGCGAACTGGTATAGTCCGCCGACCAGTACCCTCTTCCCGACGAATACGACTGGAACGCCCGCCTCTCCAACGCCCGGCTCCTTACCGACGTTCACACCGGACGCGGTTGGCACAAAATCCCAGAAAGAAACTCCGGAAAGCTTTTCCGATGATGGGCCTGGAGGCGATAGCCCCGCCGAAAGCTCTGCGCGGGTGCCTGGTTCCGCAGCGGACCAGCTCACCCCCATTTCGACTCCTGACCCCGGTTTCACCTCAGTTGACTGGCCCATTGTGCAGGATTGACTAGCCGGAAGCCCCTGATCAGCGGTACACTAGCCCGCACGTTGTGCTGCAAACTACATTTACACCAGGAGGCAATGAGACTCATGGACCCTGTGCGAATAGGCGTGATCGGTGGTTCAGGGCTGTACCGTATGGCCGAGTTGAACGCTGTTGAAGAACACGCACTGCAGACGCCGTTTGGCAGGCCCAGCGATGCCGTGCTGGTGGGAACGCTGGCTGGGCAGCGTGTGGCGTTTATTCCCCGGCACGGGCGCGGCCATGTCCACAACCCGTCGGAAGTGCCCTACCGCGCCAATATCTACGCGCTCAAGCAGATGGGTGTCCAACACGTGATCGCGGTCAGCGCGTGTGGGTCCTTGCGCGAAGCGATGGCTCCGGGGCATGTGGTAATCCCAGACCAACTGGTGGATCGCACACTGGGCACGCGCGACAAGACCTTCTTCGAGGATGGGCTGGTGGCGCATGTCTCGACTGCGGACCCGTTCTGCCCCAGCCTGAGCGTGCTGGTCGCGGACGCTGTTGCCGAGGCCGGTGGGTCGGTGCATCGCGGCGGGACGTTCGTGACGGTGGAAGGGCCACGCTTCTCCACACGGGCGGAAAGCGAACTCTTCCGGCAGTGGGGCATGGACATCATCGGCATGACGACCACGCCGGAGGCATTCCTGGCGCGCGAGGCGGAGCTGTGTTTTGCGGTGATGGCGCACGTGACCGATTACGACGTGTGGCACGCAACGGAAGAGGCCGTCTCGGTGGCGATGGTGCTCCAGACCTTGCAAGGGAACCTGGCGCTGGCACAGCAGGCGTTGATCGGCGTGGTGGAACGGCTGGCAGCAGGCGAAGGTTCGGACTGCGAGTGTGGCGATGCACTCGCCACGGCTCAGATCACAGATCGTGCGAAGATCCCCCCGGAAGCCATCAAGCGGCTGCATCCGATTGTGGGGCGATATTTCGATTAAGTTGGTATGCTCTGAAAATACAATTGGCCGCAAAATCAATGGCGGGACAACGACGGCGGCAGGGGGATGGCGTGGCCTTTCTGCCGCCCTGTGATTCGAAACAGTATGTGAGTGTGATCGAGTGACCAGCCGGGTACAAACGAGCTATGAATTTGATGTGGAAGCGCGGACCGCACCAACGATGCCAGAGCGATGGCCGCTGGTGCTGGCGGGGGTGTTTGTGCTGGTGAATCACATCGCGCTGGCGCTGGCGCAAGACCGGCACTGGTCGGTGGTGTGGCCGGTGGGGGTGTGGAGCGGGTGTGCGCTGTTGGGCCACACGTTGCTGGAACGTTACCTCCCGCGCCGGGATCCGCTGCTGTTCCCGCTGGCGATGCTGCTGACGGGCTGGGGCCTGAACCTCATCGCGCGGCTGGTGCCGTCCTACACCGTGCGCCAGACGGCGTGGCTGGTGGTCGGCTGGGCGGCGCTGCTGTTGGTGGCGGCCTTCCCGGAATGCGTGCGTTGGCTGCAGCGCTATCGTTATACGCTGCTGTTTGGCGGACTGGGTCTGCTGCTACTCACCATCGGCATCGGCGCGAACCCGTCCGGGCAGGGGCCGCAGTTATGGTTGGGCTTCGGCGAAGTGTATTACCAGCCGTCGGAACTGCTCAAGGTGCTGCTGGTGGCGTTCCTGGCCAGCTATTTCGCCGATCACCAGCGGGCCATGCGCGTGAACACGGTACGGGTATGGCGTTGGCAGGTGCCGTCCCCGTCGTTTTTGGCCCCGGTGCTGCTGATGTGGGGCGTGTGCGTGGTGGTGCTGGTTTGGCAGCAGGACCTGGGCACAGCGACGTTGTTCTTTGTGGTGTTCATGCTGATGTTGTACCTGGCCAGCGGGCAGATCGAGCTGTTGTTGGGCGGGTTGGTGCTGCTGCTGCTGGCGGGTGCAGCGGCCTATCTCGCGTTTGACGTGGTGGCGCTGCGCGTCGACATCTGGTGGAATCCCTGGGCGACCGCCGACACCAAAGCCTACCAGGTGGTGCAGAGCCTGATTGCGTTTGGCGAAGGCGGCGTGTTGGGGCAGGGCATCGGGCAAGGCGAGCCGGGCATCATCCCGGTGGTGCATTCCGATTTTGTATTCGCGGCAGTGGCCGAAGAGTGGGGCGTACTGGGTGCGCTGGCCGCGGTAAGTGCGCTGGTCGTGCTCGTGGTGCGCGGGATGCGCATCGCGGTGCAGATTCAAGACCCGTTTCGGTCGCTGCTGGCGGCAGGGCTGAGCCTGGCGCTGGCAGTGCAAAGCCTGCTGATCATGACCGGTGTGCTGCGTATCCTACCGCTGACGGGCGTGACACTGCCATTTGTGAGCTATGGCGGCAGTTCGCTGCTGACCAGCTTCACGATTATCGGCCTGCTGCTGGTGCTCAGCGATGAGGTGGTGGTGGAATGGTGAGTGATCGGTGAACAGGCGATGATACGCGAACTCAACCGCCTGACGCTGGCGCTGCTGGCGGGATTCGGCGTGGTGGCGCTGGTGGCCGTGTACTGGTCGGTGGTGCGGGCCGAGACCCTGCGCGAGCGCGGCGACAATTTGCGCAATGTGCACGCCGATCAACGCCTGCAACGCGGCGCGATTTTCGACCGGGACGCCGTGCCGCTGGCCTATTCCGTACCCGACGAGTCCGGCATGATGCAGCGCATCTATCCCGATCCGGCAGTGGCGGGGGCGGTAGGCTATTTCAGCCTGGACTATGGGGCAGCGGGCATCGAAGGCGCGTTTGACAATGAGCTGCGCGGCGACGACGTGCGCTCCGGGTGGGAGGAATTTGTCGACGAGACGCTGCACCGTGACCCCAGCGGCAGCGACGTGCGGTCGACCCTGGACCTGGATGTGCAGCAAGCGGCAGCGGCAGCGCTGGGAGATCGCCAGGGGGCGGTCGTGGTGGTCGCGGTGCCGTCGGGCGCGATTCTGGCGCTGGTCAGCCAGCCGGGGATCGACCCCAACCGTGCTGAGGCTGATATTGAGGCGCTGCTGCCGGATGATGAAACGGCTCCGCTGCTCAACCGGGTCACGACGCGGCGATATCCGCCCGGTGGCGCGCTGCAAACGGTGGTGCTGGCGGCGCTGCTTTCTGCTGACCCGGACGTAAGCGAGGCTGCACTCAGCGTGATGGTGCCGGACGCTGCTGCCCCGGTGACACTCGCTCTCCCGGACGAAGACGGCGACACCGCGCTGACGCTGGCCTGCCTGGTGCCGCCAGAAACGGAAACGCTGACCTTGGCCGAGGCCTACAGCCGGGGGTGTCCAGCTCCGTTTGCCCTGGCACCGGGGAACACACTTGATCCCGTGCGGTTGTGGGAACGGTTCGCGGCGTTCCATTTGCTGGAACCACCAGTGTTGGCCGGTTTTGACCTGCTGCCGGGCGAACCGACGCTGCTGCCGGTCAGTGAGCTGGGACCAGATACATTGCAGGCCGAAGCCGGTGGCCAGGGCACGCTGCTGGTCACGCCGCTGCACATGTT
Organism: Chloroflexota bacterium; assembly: GCA_010092855.1. Taxonomy (GTDB): domain Bacteria; phylum Chloroflexota; class Anaerolineae; order Aggregatilineales; family Aggregatilineaceae; genus TC-15. Next base: position 3,870 of record JAADYV010000093.1, read on the forward strand.
GCAGGTGGTCGTCGCCATCGCCAATGGTGGGAACGCGGTCCCGCTGCACCTGGTGGATGCGGTTCGCCCGCCGGATGCGGACGGGTGGCATCCGGTCAGCGTGCCCCTATACCGTCCAGCACTGCTGCGTGCGGATGTGGCGCAGGTGCTGCGGCTGGCCATGCTGCAGGCGGCGGCGCAGAACCCCCTGGTAGGACGGGCGCGGCAGGGGGAGATGGTGGTCTATGGCCACAGCGCGCTGGCCTACGACGAGCCAGACGAGACGCCGGTTGCGTGGTTTGTGGGGTTTGCTGATACAACAGAACGTGATGAACCGGCGGCGCTGGCGGTGGTGGTTGTGATTGAGGATGAACCCGATCCGGGCGCGGCGGCAGACGTGGCGGGCAGCGCCCTGTTCGCGGCGGTACAGGCGACTCAACCTGAACAGGAGAATTGATGATGCCCCTGGAAGACTTGCGACAAATCGTACAAAAACTGGGCGACCGGACCGGCTGGGACTTCTCGCGGGTGAAAGATGACCGCGACCCGGTACCCTGGGAATACGAGGCGGTGGTGCGCCGCTATGTGCGTCCCGGTCAGCATGTGCTCGATATCGGCACCGGCGGCGGTGAGCGGTTTATCGCCCTGGCTGAATACTTCGGAACCGGGATCGGCGTTGACATCAGCGCGAACATGGTCGCCACTGCCCAACACAACCTGCCGGTTGGTCTGCGGTCGAAGCTATCCTTCGCGGTGATGCCGGCGCAAAAGCTTGAATTCGCGGCGGAGACGTTCGACGTGGTGCTCAACCGGCACGCGGCGCTGCGAGTTGAAGAAGTGATCCGCGTGCTGAAGCCAGGCGGCTATTTCATTACCCAGCAGGTCGGCGCACACAACATGGCCAACATCTGCGCGCGGTTCGGCTGTGGGCCGGGTGGAGAGTATGCCATTGGTGAGGCTGAGATGGTGTCGGATTGGGCTGCCATATTCCGAGCCTGGGGCTGCGTGATCCGCGCGCGGGCGGAGTATGACGTGCCGTACTATTTCCGCGACGTGGAATCGCTGCTGTTTGTGCTCAAAGCCGTGAGCATCCCCCAGGATTTTGACATCGACGCGCACTGGCAGGCGGTGGATGAAATCGTTGCCGTCCACACCACACCGCGCGGCATCGAGACCAACGAACACCGCGAGTTGTTGATCGTGCAGAAGCCGCAATCCTGATGATGGCCGGGTTTGAGTTTTGGTACTCACCCGTATTACAATGGCTTATCGGACCTTGACATCATCTGTGATGGACTCATGCTCGCATACAAGACGGCCTTGATCACGGACAGCACCTGCGATATTCCGGTCGCGCTGCGCCAGCAGTACAATATCCACACTATACCGCTCTATATTGCATGGGGCGATGAGCTGCAGCGTGATGGTCTTGATATTACAACATCGGCGCTTATCCAGGCGATAAAGGCCCGCTTGATGTTTCCGCGCACGCTGCCGCCCCATGTCGAGGATGTCGTGCGCACGATCGACGATGTGCGCCGGGCTGGGGCCGAGGAGGTGCTGTTGATCACCGTGGCCGCCATGATGAGCGACACCTTTGCTATTGGACAGCAGGCGATTGAGCAGGCTAGTCTGCCGGTCACACTGGTCGATTCGCGCGGCAACACCATGAGTCTGGGCTGGCAGGTGTTGGCGGCGGCGCGCAGCCGGGCAGCGGGGGGCACGCTGGGGGACATGGTCCAGGCGGCGGATGCGGTGCGCGAGCGTCTGGTAACGCTGCTGTACGTGGATTCGATGGAGTATTTGCATCGCGGCGGGCGCATCGGGGGAGCGGTGCGTTGGTTGGGCACGATCTTGAGCCTGAAGCCGCAGTTGCTAGTCGATCATGCGACAGGCCAGGTGGAGGGAGCCACCCGTGCACGCAGCCGGGACGAAGCACTGGGCAAGATGCTGCATACCTTTGTCGAACAAACCGCTGTTCATCGCCCGCTACGCATTGCGGTGACTCACGCCGACGCTTTCGAACCGGCAGCAGACTTTGCGTCACGCATTCAGCACGAACTGCACCCGGTGGAGTTGATCGTCAGCGAAACATCCGCAGTTAGTGCCGTACATGCCGGGCCAGGTGCGATCGCCATCAGCGGTTATGGGGAAGCAGAATGACCCGGCCCACCCTCTGCTGCTGCACAGAAACACGGTAGTCGCAATCCAGGCAACAAGGCAATGTTAAGTGGGTCTTAATTGGATTTAAAGATGAAATGACGTACAATTAATAAAGTGTGATTTTGGGGTGTCTGGTTTTACGATCTGGCCGTGTTGACAGTTGCACACAGTGGTTCGCAACTGCATGCAAACCACGCCTTTCTTCACGACATGTGCCTACACGGCCTGCGCTGTGCCAGAGCACCTGCTCATTTCGGGTTAACACCGTGCGACAATTCCGGTTCTACATCCTCATCGCCCTGGGCATTGTGCTGATCTATGTGGCGCTGGCGTACCGCCTGGAACAAGACGCGATCCGCGAACAAGAGGAGCGCTTCAACGACATCCAGGCGCTGCAAACGCAGTCCGGCGCGCAAGATATTGCAGACCATTACCAAATTGTGGTCACACACACCGAGAGCCTCGTCAATCTGCCCATTGCCGCCTACCTTAGAGCGGCGCTGACGGTAGAAGAGCTGGAGACGGTATTCGTGGTCGCCACGCCGACGGTCTACTTGAAAATACCGGTCACTGGTCTGTATGCCGCACCAGATGCTCCGATTGCACAGACCGTTGACGAGACCGACCTCGGTCAGACGACCCAGGCCCACCTGCAGCGGTGGCTAACGATGTATTGGGATGATGATGCGCTGCGTGTTCCATCTGGTTATATTGTGACGCCGTTTTTTGCCGACGCCGATTGTCAATTCTATGGTTTTTTGCGCCCGGTGTTTTGGGAGGGCGAACGGGTGGGCGTCTTGGCGGTAGTTATCGATTTTTCGTCGGTGCTGGAACGGTATATTGCCCCGCTGCGATCTGGGGACTATGGCGCAGCCTGGGTGCAGGCGGGCGACAGCCTGGTGATCTACGATCATGAGCCGGACGAGATAGGCCGTTACGTCAACGACCTGGCCGAGCCTTATCCTGACTTGCAGCGCATCAACCAGCGCATTCAGACGGAGGACAAAGGCCGTGGCCAGTATCACTACACGGTGGAGCTGGGGGGTGCGGTTCGGCGGAAACTGGTGGCATGGAACACTGCTTATCTGGGTGACCAGCGGTTGAGCGTGGCCATGTCTGCCCCAGATAGTGAGATCAATGCCGCGCTCGACGTGTATCGCCAGCAGGCGCGGGTGCTGGGCGTACTGCTGGGAGCAGCATTGATCGGCAGCGGCGGCTTGTTTTACGTGGTTCGCCAGCGAACCCTCCAGCGCCTGGTAATGGCTCGGACGCAGGAACTCCAGCAGTTGAACGATGAACTCGAAGTGCGTGTAGCCCAGCGCACCGCCGAACTCGCGGGTGAACAGGCGCGCCAGCAAACGATGCTGGACACGATGGGCGACGGCCTGGTGTACCGCGATCACGACCACGTGCACTACATCAACCAGGCGTTGTCCGATCTGCTGGGCTATTCCTCGGCGGAGCTGACGGGCCCTGCCGAGCGATATTTTGAGCAGGTGACAGGTTCACCAGGGGGATATGTGCCGGAACAAGCCGCAACCCCTGACCTGCATGTCTGGCGTGGGCACGTCCGGCTGCGGCGCAAAGACGGCACCGAGTTGCCGGTTGGCCTGACCGCAGCACCGGTGATCGGCCCGGATGGGCAGCCGGTGGGATATGTCGATGTGATGCGCGACATCAGCCAGGAGAAAGCGCTGCAAGCCCAGAAGGACCGTTTTATTGCCCATGCCGCCCACGAGCTGCGCACCCCGCTGTCGAACCTGAAGACGCGCGTATACTTGCTACAGCGACAGCCGGGCCAACAGGAGCGCCATGTCCAGGTGTTGGAGCAAGTGATCACCCAGATGGTGGACCTGGTCAACGATCTGCTGGATGTCTCGCGCTTCGAACGCGGCGCGATTGAACTGCGCTACTGGCCGGTCGAATTGCAGCAGGTGTTGGACGAGACGTTGCAGAGCCAGACACAGACCGCCGCCGATTACGGCGTTACCTTTGCTCCCGAGTTTCCCTCGGAGCCCGTGACCGTACAGGCGGACCACCGGCGGCTCAAGCACGCCTTCACCACCCTGGTGCTGGACACGATGCATTACACTGAAACCGGAGGAGCAGTGCGCGTGTCGCTGGCCTCCGAGCACGCCGACGGTGGGTGTTGGGCCGTCGTGCGCATTCATGGAGCCGGGCCGGGCATTGCCCCCGATATGCTGCAACACCTTTTCGATCCCTTTTTCCGCGCCAGTAACGGGGTGGTGCCGGGCACAGGGTTAAGCCTCACCCTGGCCAAGACCGTGATCGAACAGCACGGGGGGCAGGTCGATGTTGAAAGTGATCCCCAACGTGGTATCATATTCACCGTCAAATTGAACCAGGCGGATCGCGCCCCAAGCGATCCGCCTGCGCTGAACAAAACGTGAACCACGCCTGTGTTGTCGGGGTGGGGCAAGTCAGGCGCATTTTAACCTAACATTCAGGAGAAACAATCTATGGCAACCCCACCCCGGCTGCTGCCCGGGCCGAAGGCGAAAGCGCTGATCGAACGCGACTCAGCCGTGATCTCACCCTCATACACGCGCGGGTACCCGCTGGTCATGGCACGCGGCGACGGTGCACAGGTGTGGGATATTGACGGCAACCGCTTTGTTGACTTTACCACCGGCATCGCCGTGACTGCGACCGGCCATGCCCATCCGCAGGTCGTCCAGGCCATCCAGGAGCAGGCAGCCCGGTTTATCCACATGTCGGGCACCGATTTTTATTATGAAACACAGGTCGAGATGGCCGAACGGCTGGCGTCCGTTGCGCCGTTTTCAGGCGACGCGATGGTGTTCTTTGGCAACAGCGGCGCAGAAGCCATCGAAGCCGGTGTCAAGCTGGCGCGGTATCACACCGGGCGTTCGCGCTTCATCGCGTTTTTGCACGCCTTTCATGGGCGCACGCTGGGCGCATTGAGCTTCACAGCCAGCAAGTACGTGCAGCGCCAGGGCTTTTTCCCGCTCGTGCCGGGTGTGACCCACGTTCCGTATCCCGATGGGTACCGCCCGGTGCTGAACGACGCCGGGTTTGCCGACTATGGCGCGCGGGTAGTGGACTATATCGAACACGAAATCTTCAAGACGATTGTGCCGCCCGGTGAAGTTGCGGCAGTGCTGGTCGAGTCGATCCAGGGTGAAGGTGGCTATATCGTACCGCCGGATGGCTTCTTCCCCGCGCTGCGCGAGCTGTGCGACCGGCACGGCATTTTGCTGATCGTGGACGAGGTCCAGGCCGGTATGGGCCGCACCGGGAAGTGGTGGGGCATCGACCACTGGGACGCCGAACCGGATATCGTATGCTCGGCGAAGGGCATCGCCAGCGGGATGCCGCTGGGCGCGATCATCGCCCGCCGTGAGATCATGCAGGATTGGCAGCCAGGCGCGCACGCCAGCACCTTTGGCGGTAACCCGGTTAGTTGCGCAGCAGGCATTGCTACGTTCGATTTGCTGAAGAATGGCCTGATCGACAACGCGGCCCAGATGGGTGACTACATGCTGGGCAAGCTGCGCGAGATGCAGGAGCGTCACCCGGCGATTGGGGACGTGCGCGGCAAGGGCTTGATGATCGGCGTGGACTTCGTGCAGGACCGCGAATCGCGCGTCCACCATGCAGCGTTGCGCGACGCGGTGGTGGACCATGCCTTCGACGAGAACCTGCTGCTGTTGGGCTGCGGTACCAGCACCATGCGCATGATCCCGCCGCTGAACGTGGACCAGGAAACCATTGACGAGGCGCTGCTGATCTTCGAGCGCGCTATCGCCCGGGCGGAAGAAGACCTGCTGTAGCCCAGAACCACCACTCACGACTCATAAACCACAGGGGCGTAACACGGAACTTTCCCGTTAAGCCCCTTTTTTATTGCACCTGGGAGGGCGAATCTTATGTCTCACACAAAGCGGCTGGAACGGGCGCGCGTGGCGCTGGAGGGACTGTCGGTGGCGGATGCGTTTGGCGCCATCTACGAGGGGCGCGACCCGGTGTTCTGGCTGCGTGTGCTCGAAACGCGCGAACTGCCCGCCACGCCCTGGTTGTTCACGGACGATACCAACATGGCGCTGTCGATCTTTTCTGTGCTGCGGCAGTTTGGCGCGATCAACCAGGACGCGCTGGCGGCGGACTTCGCGGCACGCTATGACTCGCGGCGGGGCTACGGCGCGGCGATGCACGGGCTGCTGGCGCGCTATCGTCGCGGGGAGGACTGGCGCGCGGCGGCGGGTGGCCTGTTCAACGGCACCGGCTCCTACGGCAACGGGTCGGCGATGCGCGTGGGGCTGGTGGGCGCGTACTTCGCCGACGACCTGGACGCCGCAGTCGAGGCGGCGCGCTTGTCTGCCGAGGTCACGCACGCCCATCCCGAAGCGGAGGCGGGGGCGATTGCGGTCGCGGTGGCCGCGGCGGTCGCGTGGAACGTGCGGCAGGCCGGGGAACGTCCCGCGCGGGCGGACTTCATCGCGCGTGTGGTGCTCCACGTGCCGGAGAGCGAGGTGCGGGCAGGGCTGGTCCAGGCGCGCGACCTGCGTCCAGATGCCACCGCCTACGAAGCCATCACCACGCTGGGCAACGGCAGCCGCGTCACCTGCATGGACACGGTGCCATTTGCGCTATGGTGCGCCGGGGAACAGTTGGACGACTACGAAGAGGCGTTCTGGCTCACGCTCAGCGGCGGCGGCGACACCGACACCACCTGCGCCATCGTGGGCGGCATCGTGGCCAGCTACACCGGCGTCGCAGGCATCCCGGCGGCCTGGCTGGAAGCGCGCGAACCCCTCAGTTTATGGGCTTTCGGCGATGAGGAGGGGTAGTTGGTTCGATTAACAGAAAATCGTTGCACCCAGCACCGCCCCATCAACGACTCCACTTAGCCAGAAAAATCATATACATCTATTAAGATAATGGTGATTTTCTTCTCCCGTTCTGTGCAACCCTCAACAATCTATTTATATAGATGAATTTTTGTTTTGATATAGATTGAATGATCAATGCTGGCTATAAATAGACATAAAGACGTACAAAACCTATTGACAATCATATATAACTATGCAAAATTGATGTATATGAATTTCGATCAATTCGCTTTTTTGGCCGTTCAGCTACGGGCCCCCTCATTCATGCCAAGCTGAGCGTTTTCCCCCTGGAAAACAACGTCCGATCAGCGACATGCCAGCACCACCTGGTGGCGGCGTGTATCTCGTCTATTCAGTTCAGTTGAGGAGGAAATAAGTTGATGAAGCACCTCATGCTGGTGTGTGTGGTGTCCTTAGTGCTCGTGTCCAGCACGGGCGTATTCGCCCAGGGCGGCGACGGTTACCCGCCCATCACGCCGGAGAATGTGGCCGACCTGGAATTGGTCGATATATTGGGCAAGGGGCCGCTGATCGATGTGCAGGTGATCGACGATGGGGCTACGCTGGCCGCGCTCAGCACCGGCGGCATCACGCTCTACGACACGGCGGCAATCTACGCCCCGCCGCGTTATATCCGTTTCGAAGAAAACTACTTCGGACCGGGGCGTGGCGCTATTGGCATTGCGCCAGAGGCCGCTGTCCTCTACCGCGATGGCCAAGCGACGGTGTTTGCCTGGGAACAGCCATATGCGCCAACGACCAGGATCGAGGTCGACCTGGCCACCGGGACCCAAACCGTTACCCAACTGTCCCGCAGAGGGGCGGTGGCCTTCAGCGAGGATGGGCGCTGGATGGTCGCGTACAGCCCTTTTGGGGCCGCGCGAGAAATGGCGATGACAGTTGACGTGATCGATACGCTGTCCGGCGAAAGCTATACGCTGATCGAGCCGGTGGAAGAGGCAGCACTGGTGGACCTGGGCTTCGTAGCCGATGATTCGCTGCTGGTGACGGTTGCCCTGTACCCGGACCCGGCAGAGGTACGCACGATTGAAGTGTGGGACCTGGCGACGGGCGAACTGGTGAATGAGATGACCAGTCCTAGCTACCGGGTCCTGGTGGGGGGGACCTATGTTCTCGAACGGCTGGGCCTAGACGGCGGTTTTGTGCTACGGGACGCCGTCACGCTGGAGCAGGTGGCGGTCCCGGACCAGTTCGCGGAGGAACCGGTGGCGGCGGTGGGACCCTACCTGGTGTTAGCAGGTCGCGTGCCTATGGCGGATGAGCAACTTGTGTTTTGGGATGTGGCTGCGGGCGCTGAAGCCTTCCGTATCCCCCGGCGGGAATCGGTGTGTACGCAACAATTTCCGATCGATTTCGCGATCGGGGAAGACACGATCTATGCCTATGAGTCCACCTCCATCGTGGCCATTCGCCTAGACCCCGATCGAAGTACGGGGTGGGTACAAGCCCAATTTGGTAATTATGGTGCGAACGTGACGGATATGGAATTCGTCGGCTCGCAGCTCCTGGTCAGCCAGTCGGACAATCGGATATTCACATGCGACTATCGAGTACATGGTGTCGCGACCTTCGACCTGGAGTCGGGCGATCTGGTAGACTGGCTGCCCACTTCTAGCCTCGTCACGCAGCTTGCCGTATCGCCCAGTGGGGCATTAGCGCTCTACGGTCCATCCGCCGTCGAACAGTATGCCCCGGATCGCCAGTCGGTGGTGCGGTATGCCGACGAACGCTTCGATGTCGATGCGTTCGGGATGACCTACAGCGACGATGAACGCTATCTGGGCGTGCAGTCCATGTGGCGCGTGTTCTTGTGGGACCTGGCGGACCCCAATACCGGTCCAGCGTTGCTCAGTGAGGAAAGCTACCGCTTAGGGGATAATAGCAATCTGGGGTTCTTCGGCTCGTGGTTCGTCTTCATCGCCGATGACGCAGTGCAGGTGTATGACGTCGAACAGGGGACGGTGGTCCACAAGCTGACATTTGATCAGCAACCCTGGGCGCTCGATCTTAACCCGGTGACGGGGCTGCTCGTGGTTCTGGAGGGTGAGGATGACCTTAGTGAACAGCAGTTGCATGTCTTTGACCTGGCGAACGGGTTTGCTCCCGTGAACAGCTTTGCTCTCCCAGCTCCTGATTTTGAGACCCTGGCGGTGAATCCGGACGGGTCGCTGGTCGTGCTGGCCAGAGAAGGGACTTGGGAGGAATCCTATCCACGGGTGTTGGTGCTCGACCTGGCGTCGGGCGAAGAGCTGTTTGTGGCGCATGATGTTTCGGTTGACGGCGGACCGCTGGCGTTCTCGCCGGACGGCACCCGCCTGGTCATATCCTATGGTACGGCAGTGGCCGTATACACCGTGCCGGAGTAGGGTACAACTGGTAATGTGTACAGCGGCGGGGTACAGCTTGTGTCCCGCCGTTTTTTTGCGTATGCTGGGGCTGTCTGTTTAGCAAACTCAGGGAGAGGAACACGTGCATGAAACGACTGGTTGTGCTGACATTGCTGCTGGCGCTGCTGCTGACGGGCGCGCACACGCTGGCCCAGGACGGGGATGGGTATCCGCGGATCACGCCGGAAAACGCCGCCCG
>JAADYV010000502.1 GCA_010092855.1 Chloroflexota bacterium
CGGACGCACACTCTCATCCAGAGCGGCAGAGGGACCGGCCCTTTGAAGTCGCGGCAACCTCCTCGCCCGGTTCGTGTTACCCCGGCGGGCAAGAAAGGTGCCAACTCCGTCAGGTTTTCTGGAAGATGAGAGCGTACATCCACCCAACCTCATTCCTGGTTGTGCGAGGTATACGTGTGATGACGCCCCCTGTGAGAGTGCTGCAGGGGCTTTTTGTTGCCCCATGTTGGTTACCCCGGCATAGGGTCGTACTCGTATATAAGGAGAGATGATGAGCGAGAATTCAAACAACACAACATTTATGGCTTCCCCCCAACTATTTTTCACGTCCGAATCGGTAACAGAAGGCCACCCGGACAAAATCTGTGACCAGATTTCGGATGCCGTGCTGGACGCCATCGTAGCTGACGATCCAATGGCGCGTGTGGCATGTGAAACAGCAGTGACCACCGGGCTGGTAGTCGTCATCGGTGAGATCACGACCATGACTTATGTCGACATTGGAACCATCGCCCGCGATGTCGTGCGCGAGATCGGCTATACGCGCGGCAAGTTTGGCTTTGACGCGGACACCTGCGGGGTGATCGTGTCGATCAAAGAACAGTCTGGCGATATCGCGCAAGGAGTAAATGCCGCCAAAGAACAGCGTGAAAAAGCCAGCGAAGCGGAACTCGACTCCACCGGTGCAGGCGATCAGGGCATGATGATCGGGTTTGCCTGCGACGAAACGCCCGAATACATGCCACTGACCATCATGCTGGCCCACAAGCTCACCCGGCGACTGTCCGAGGTGCGGCGCGATGGTACAATGAGCTACCTTCGTCCCGACGGCAAAAGCCAGGTCACGGTCGAATATGCGTATGGCGAACCAAAGCGCGTGGATACGGTCCTGATCTCGACCCAACATGCGCCCGACATCACCAACGAGCAGCTTCATGCGGAGATCAAAGAACACGTCATCAACGCCATCATCCCGGCGGAATTGATGGACGATGATACCAAGATTTACATCAACCCCACGGGCCGTTTTGTAGTTGGCGGGCCATTGGGTGACGCCGGGCTGACCGGGCGCAAGATCATCGTAGACACCTATGGCGGCATTGCCCGGCATGGTGGTGGTGCGTTTTCTGGCAAGGACGCCACCAAAGTTGACCGGTCGGCGGCGTACATGGCGCGCTACATAGCGAAGAATGTGGTCGCGGCGGGCCTGGCCAAGCGCTTCGAACTCCAGGTATCCTACGCTATCGGGGTGGCGCGTCCGCTGTCCGTCAACATCGAGACGTTTGGCACCGGCGTGGTACCCGATGAGAAAATCATCGAGTTGATCAACAAGCACTTCGATATGCGCCCCGCCGCCATCATCCGCGAACTGGACCTGCGCAAGCCGGTCTTCCGCCAGGTGGCTGCCTATGGACACTTTGGCCGCGACGACCTGGATGTGACCTGGGAACGCACCGACAAGGCCGGCATTCTGCGCCAGGAAGCAGGCCTCACCTAACTCGGCTGGACCATCACCTGCTCCTGACCGGTTCGCGGTCAGCAATACCCGAAAGTTTGAGGGCGCGCGCTGCGCCCTATTTTTGTGTACTCTTGTCTTGCGGTACAGTTGTGGGAAGTATGCAGCAGCAGGTGGAACGTACCACAATGGTCATGCCCGAGACGGGTATATAGACAACGGCGACCTCCTCAAGCTGCCAGCAGACAAGGTTAACCAGCACGTTCGCAATCGTTCGCGCGGCTAGCTGTTCCGGGCCAGTGCATACCACACTACATAACCGGGTCAACGCGCATATTCTGTAAGGAGGTCCGCTATGCAGCGGCTCAGACTATGGTGGAATGCCTTTAAGACCGTCGCTATCCTGTTTTCGTTCACGATGAATCTCGTGTTGCTCATTGTCTTGTTGCTGCTGGCGATGCAAGTGTTCCAGATCAAAAACGGCATCGTGGAACCCCTGGTGGATGGTGCGCATCGCAACACTGTGGGTATGGACGAAGCCGTGATCGTGACGACGTTCAAGATCGAGGATCAAATCCCAGTCGAGTTCGAGGTGCCGCTCGACCAACCGACCACCGCTTCCCTGACCGAAGCCGTGTTTATCGATCCACCGCCAACGGTAATCATTACCGGCGATGCTGAAGTCAACGCCGGGGAATGGCGCATCGAGGGGGAAATGCAGTTGACGCTGCCAGAGGGCCTTGAACTGCCGGTCAACCTGAACATGACGATGCCGGTGGAGGATACGATTGAGGTCAATACACCGGTCAAGGTCGCCATCCCGGTGAACGAAACTGAACTGCACTATCCTTACGACAACCTGCGCGCGCTGCTGGAACCCTACGTGCGTATCCTGGATCACCTGCCCGATAGCTGGGATGATATGCCGGACTTCACGGTTGATGCCATCCAGGGTGATGGCGTGAACCTGGTTTCGCCTTCCGCCGACAGCGTCGATCCCTGGCCCGGCCCGCCCACTGCTACACCAGCCGCCACAACACCCGCAGATGAGGCCAATGACTCCAGCGGCAATACAGCACCAACGACTGCCGACCAACCGGACGACGACTCCGCGCCTACAGAATCGGAATCATCAGACCCACCTGGCGACCAATAGGCAGCCAGCACCAAAGGACATCTCATGCCGCAAACACCTGCCGTCTGTGACTATGAAGGTTCGGGCTACCGGACCGAATTCTGGGAAAACCAGGGCCGGGACTATGAAGACCTGGCCGAACGAGTCGCACTGCGCCGCCTGCTGCCGCCCCAGGGCGGACGGAAGGTGGTGCACCTGGGTGCGGGCTTCGGACGCATTACACCGGAACTGGGCGCATACCAGCAAGTGATCGTACTCGACTATTCGCGCACCATGCTCCAGGATGCCCAACGGCTGCTGGGCCAGGACGAACGTTTTGTGTATGTCGCCGCCGACATCTACCACTTGCCGCTGGCCGAGGGCAGTTGTGATGCGGCGGTGATGGAGCGTGTGATCCACCATTTCGCCGACGTACCGGCTGCCCTGCACCAAATCCGCAGCGCGTTGGCCCCTGGCGCGCCGTTCATTCTGGAATATGCCAATAAGCGCAATCTCAAGGCCATACTGCGCTACTGGCTCAAACGCCAGGATTGGAGTCCGTTTGATCTCGAACCGGTCGAATTCGTCGAACTCAACTTCGACTTCCACCCGGACTACATGGCGCGCTGTCTGGCAGAAGCCCGTTTCGAGACTCAGCGCCGGTTGGCGGTGTCCTACTTCCGGTTGGGCGTGCTCAAACGAACCGTGCCCACTGCGCTGCTGGTGCGCCTGGACCGGCTGCTGCAACCGACCGGTAAATTCGCCGCCTATTCGCCTAGCATCTTCACGCACAACATCGCCACCGGTGATGCCCCGCCGGATGCCGTGGATGGGCCGCTGTTCAAGTGCCTGCACTGCGGCAGCCCGCTCCATCATGACGGGGACAGCATGGTATGTGAAAACGGCGACGGACGCTGGGCCATCCGCGATGGCATCTATGACTTCAAAGAACCGTTCAGCGCCTGATGTCCGGGTACGCTGAAACGTTGGATGTGCGTTTCCGTCCCTCGGCTGCTACAATGATGCCTGGAGGAGCTTGCCTGGAAGAATCTGATACCGTCGATGTGATATGTCTCCCCCAACGAGGTGAACCATGACCAAAGGCTTATATTTTGAGGACTTTGACGAAAACCTGGCAATGGAAACCGAGCGCCGGGTCATTACCGAAGATGACATCAATAACTTCGCCGTGCTTTCCGGCGATCATAATCCCATGCACACTGACGCCGAATACGCCGCCACCACCCCATTCGGGCAGCGCGTCGCGCATGGTTTGCTAGGCCTATCAGTAGCGAGTGGCCAATCGTTCCAACTTGGTTTTCTGGAGGGCACGGTGTTGGCCTTCACCGGGCTGGAATGGAAGTTCCGCAAACCGATCTTCATTGGAGATACGATCCGCACCCAGGTCAAGGTTGTTAAGCTGCGCGAGATGAAGCGTGCTGGCGGCGGCTTTGTCACCTTTGAGGTCCAAGTGCTTAACCAAGACGATGAGGTGACGCAGAAAGGGGAATGGGTGGTGCTGGTCGCCAGCAAACCCGACGCCTGATCGCTCCGCCTGGCCAACTAACCCTTTTCCAACAACTCATGTATAATGCCTGTTAGGCAATCAAAAACCATGCTAAGATCAGAATTAAGCAAAAAATAGGCAACGGCAAAGGTGGCGGAATGGCTGACCAACCCAACTCCCAACAGCCCATCGAACCAGGCGCAGATGACAACACCCCAGACATCGCACCCAGTGATGGCTGGCAAAAGCCAGAAATCCCTCCCCAACCCTGGCATGAACCACCTGTCAGCGAGGAATCATCGCGCCCGATGATCGTCGAGGCGTGGTTCCCAACGGAGAATGCAGACGAGATCCTCGCCGCCAGCATGGAAGAACCCGCCCCCAAGCCGCCGGTCGTACTGCCCGCTTCCGTGCCGGAACAGGCGGGCAGTTGGTTCACTCCGCTGGATGCGCAGCTAGAGTCACTGCTGTCTGAGGCCGCCGACACCATCGCGGAAACGCACGAGGCCAAGCCGCTGCCCCAGGCTCCCCAAGACGAAGCAGATAGCGCCGCTGAAACCCAACCTCAGGTGGCGGCGGAAGCACGAGCCGCTGAAGGGGGCGGGGGAAGTGATGACACTCCCGAAGAATCCGAACCGGAAACACCCCCTGCCACCCCGTCGCGTCCCATCTTCGAAGGGCAGGCTGCCGCTGCTGCTGCGATGGCGGCGGCTGCTGCAGCCAGAAGCCAGGCACTTGCCGCTGCCGCTGGCCAGGCTGCCGGACAACCGGCTGTGGAGCAGGAAGCAGAGCAAGTAGAGCAAGACGAAGCAGTGCCAGCAGCAGAAACGCCAGAAGAGCCTGCTGCCCAGGCGGACCAGACAGCCGTAGCAGCCGCCACCACAGCCGAGGGTATCGCCGGGGAGACGGTATTGGGTGCCGCCGCTGAAGTGGAAGCCCAGGCAGCCGAGGTTGGACAGGCTGAGCAGGGTGAAGCGGTTGAAGGTGCTCAAGAGGCTGAAGCCCTTGCAACGGCTGAGGTCCAGGAACCTGGCGACAGCGCCAGCAGCGTTGATACCGCCGAACTGCCACTCGAACGGGAGGCCCAGGCTGCGTCCGATGACCAGGCCACGCCAGTTGATGGTGCAGCTCCGGCAGTAGATGAAGATCCCCCCCCCGCTGATGCGACGCCTGCGCCGCGTGCCACACGGGGACTGTCTCCGGCAGAGGCAGCGTTCCTGGCCGAAAAACGGTCATCCACCAGCCAGCAAACCCCGGCATTCCAATACCAATATGAGGAAGAGGTAGAGGCCTCAGCAGCAGAAGACAGCCAACCGCTAGCCGACGTGCCCCCCGCCAGCACCGCACGCCAAGAGCCGCTGGCCGCAACCCAACCCCCACAGCCCACACCCTATGAGCAGGTCGAACGGAAGGTAAGCGTGCTGCGTGAACGCTACCAGACGGGGCATCTCACCCGCGACCAGCTTCAAAACGAACTGCGTAACCTGATGATCCTGGACGACGATGGCCACTGGTGGATGTTGGGCCTTGAGTCGAACCGCTGGTATTTCTATGATGGCCGGACGTGGAGTCCGGGGGTGCCGCCCGGCTATCAGGAACCGGTGCGCGGTAGTGCGGTCAAGACCGACACCGGCTTGCAGCAGGTCATCGACGAGTCGACTGGCCCCTACGTAGAACGCGAGCCAATCGAAATTGACGAAGACGGAATGCCGCTGCCCGCGCGTGTACCCCAGGACGACCTGGGAGCCACACTGGTTTCGCCC
>JAADYV010000503.1 GCA_010092855.1 Chloroflexota bacterium
CAGCATGTCGGCATGGCGTTCCTGCTTCTCGAGCAGCTCGATCAGCGTTTCGTGGATGCTGACATCCATCGGCGCAATCTTGAGCGCTTCCTGCAAAATCTCTGCCGCGCGCTCATCGTCGCCGCGCATCATATACGTTTCGGCCACCAGGTTATACTTGGCAATCGCGGCCTGGAGGTGGTCACGCTCCAGCAGTATCTGGCCGATGCGCCAGTGAATGGGCAGATAATCCGGCGCGCTTTCCAGCATGAAGTGTGCCTGGTCAATCGCCAGGTTATAGAACCCCTCGCGCATGTAGCGGTCCACCAGGTTGAGGCCTTCGGTCACGCGGTCGTCAATGTGGATCGCAAGACTGATCAGCGAATCCGGCTCGTTGAGCGTGATCGCTTCTTCCAGTTGGCGGCGCGTCTTGGCCACGCGCTGTTTCCAATCGGGCCCGGTCATCAGGTCGAGAAAGCGCTCGTTCATGCTGATCAACTGCTGCTCGTCGGCCTCGTCGATGCTGGCCGTCAGCCGGTCATAGATCGCGGCGAGCTGCGTTGCCTCGTCGGGACTCATGGCCAGACCTACGTCCACCAGCCGCAGCGTCGACACAATGTGCGAAGCAGCCGCGCGCGACTTCTCCAGGGCGTGGTACGCCTGGCTTAAGCCATGCATTGCGCCTGCCGCCAGCTTGGGGTCCTGCGACGCGATCTGCAAGTTTTCGGCAGCTTTGGCCCACTTTTCCTGTTCAAGCAGCATCGCGCCGAGGTTGAGATGAACCCCGGCGTGGTTCATGCGCAGGTCAACCGCGTGCTGGTACGCGGTCACGGCCCCATCAAAGGCCCCCTGGCGCTGCAATTCAATGGCCTGGATCGCGTGACTGCCGCCCTCGTCCAGCGCCCCGGACTCAAACACATACACGGCCAGCGCCGAGAGCGCCGCTTCCATCGCCTCGCCCAACGGACCACGCGGGTCCGACGCGCCGACATCGCGCTCCTCTTCGTCATCAACCTCTTCTTCCAGGGCACGTCTGCCCGGGGCAGCAGCAGATGCAGCGGCAGCGGCGGCTTCCTCCCCGTCCTCGATCACGTCGGTCGAGATCAACGCGCCGGATTGGATGGCCTGCTTGGTATTCATCGCCTGGGGGTTAGCAGGGTCCAGCCGCAGCGCGCGCTCAACGGCTTGCAGCGCAATATCGGAGCGGTTGGCGCGCTGGAAGTTGAAGGCCAGCGTCAGGTATTCGCGAATGGCGCGTTTGCGCTGCCCGGTGCGTTCGTAGGCCAGGGCCAGCCGCTGGTGGACCTGCACCAACCCGGAAGTAAGCTGCGTGGCGCGCTCCCAGTTGCCGATGGCTTTTTCCAGGTCGCGCTGGGAAAGGTAAACCTCGGCCACGTTGATGTACTGCTGCGCGGCTTCCTTGAGCCGCCCCAGCCGTTCGAGCACGTCCGCGCTTTTTTCCAGCGGGATCGGATCGTCCTGCGCCAACTGGTGCGCGCGGGTGTATACCTTCAGCGCGTCTTCATAACGCCGCGCCTGGAGCAGCGCCAGCCCCAGGCTGTTGTGGGCTGCCGGGTCTTCCGGCATCTCCTGCACGGCGCGACCATACGCGGCAATCGCCTTGTCCCATTCCTGGTCCCAGGCGGCACTGTGCCCCATGTTCATAGCTTGATCGTAAATTTGACGGTTGCCTGGCATAACCCGCTTCGTCCTCTCAACCGGATACTCGCCGAACGGGCCGGTAACGTGGCCGGATGGCGCGCTGCCCTCTGGCCACACAAATCACAGCCCTATTTCTTGCCCTTTTTGTCCTTCTTATCTTTTTTGTCGCCCTTACCGCCCTTGCCCTTTTTTGCCTTCGGCATCGCGTCCAACAGCGTGACCAGAATCGCCTTCTGGGCGTGGAGCCGGTTCTCGGCCTGCGGGAACAGGCGCGACTGCGGCCCGTCCGCCACCTCGTCGGTGATCTCTTCGCCCCGGTGCGCAGGCAGGCAGTGCAGCACAATGGCGTGATCTGCCGCATGGCGCAGAAGGTCACTGTTGACCTGGAACGGCGGGAAGACCTGGCGGCGTTTTTCTGCTTCTTCTTCCTGCCCCATGCTGGTCCAGGTATCGGTGTAGACCACGTCCACACCCTCGACAGCAGCCTGCGGGTCGCTGGTGACCTCGACGCTGAACGCATTGTGCGCCAGCTTGCGCGCTTTGTCGAGCACCTGCTCTTCCGGCTGGTACCCTTCCGGGCTGCCAATCGTCATCTTCACGCCGAACTGCGCCGCCCCCATCAGCAGGCTGGTGGTGACGTTATTGCTGTCGCCCAGATAGGCCATGCGCAGCCCCTCCAGACGCCCGTAGTTCTCGTAAATTGTCAGCAGATCAGCCATCGCCTGGCAGGGGTGGTTGTAGTCCGTAAGCCCGTTGATGACCGGCACCGCACTCCAGCGCGCCAGTTCGAGCACATGCTCGTGGTCAAAGGTGCGGGCCATGATGATGTCCACATACCCGGACAGCACGCGCGCCACGTCCGCAATACTCTCGCGCTTGCCCAGGCCAATTTCCGCCGGGCTGAGGTAAATGGCGTGGCCGCCCAGATGCTGCATCCCCATCTCGAAGCTCATGCGCGTGCGCAGCGACGGCTTCTGGAATACCATCGCCAGCGCCTTTTGCTTCAACACCGCCGGGTTTCCGTCCTGCTGCCACTCGGTCTTGAGTGTGGTCGCCAGTTCCAGCATCTGGCCCAGGTCTTCGCTGGTCCAGTCTGCAATATCCAAAAAGTGTTTCACGTGCCTACCTCGATCAGATTATAGGAACAATCTCGCCAACAGGCGTAAAAATCCTGCGTTTGTCTGTTGCGTAGTATAGCACACTTAAGGCTATCTGAAAGGCGGGGATAGATCGCGGCGTGCATTTGAGTGTGGGAGCCGGTTTCCGCGCCGCGCTCTACTCCACTGCGGACTGCCGCAAACGGAAACCCGTGTTTGCGCAGTCCTACGTGCCGTGCCGCGCCGCGCGGGTGCAGTGCACGACCGGCAGCGGTGCGCAGCGGAGCTGGAGGACCGCGCAGACCCGCTTGTGGTCCTGCGCCGGTCCGGAACGGAGTGGAGCACCGCTGCACCCCGCACGCAACACACCGGCACACCCCCTCGTTTGCCCCCATCTGGTCTGCCCCTGGGTCGCGCTGAGGACTGGGGCTTTTCCTGAATACCAATCACACCGCTCAAACGGGCAGGCAGTCCCCAGACCACGCGCACGTGCACGATATGCAACCTTCATGCGATCTCAGGCGTATGAAGCTATACTGGAGATATCTGCAACAAAACCATCTCGGAGGAACCCCATGCAAGCTGTTGTATATACCGAATACGGCCCCCCGGAGGTTCTTCGGGCCGCAGAGGTCGAAACACCGGTCCCCAAAGACAACGAAATCCTGATCAAAGTCCACGCGACCCCCATCGGGTATGGGGACCTTGTCGCGCGGAATTTTCGGCATATTACGCTGGGCGAGTTCAATATGCCGGCACTGTTAATGCTGCCCACCCGCCTGGCGTTTGGCTGGCGAAAACCAAAAAACCAAATCCTTGGCAGCGAGTTCGCCGGGGACGTGGAAGCAGTTGGCGCGGCGGTTACGCGCTTCAAGGCCGGAGACCCGGTGTATGGCTATCGCGGCATGAACTTCGGAGCATATGCCGAGTACCTGGTCATGCGCGAAGATGGGTCGGTGACGCACAAACCGGCCAACCTGACGTTTGAAGAAGCCGCGACCCTGCCGTATGGGACCATGATGGCATTGAACCTGCTGCGCAAGGTCAACATTCAACCCGGCCACAAGGTGCTGGTCAACGGCGCATCGGGCAGCATTGGCTCCGGCGCGCTGCAACTGGCCAAGCACTATGGCGCAGAAGTCACCGGCGTTTGCGGCACTCCGCGCATGGATTATGTGAAAGCGCTGGGTGCGGACCACGTGATTGATTACACTCAGCAAGACTTCACCCAAAACGGCGAAACCTACGACCTCATTTTTGATGTCCTCGGCAAAAGCTCATTCGCGCGCTGCAAAAACTCACTGGCCGAAAACGGGCGCTATCTGCTGGCCAGCTTCAAGCTGCCCGACCTGCTGCACATGCTGCGCACATCATTCGTAGGCCGCAAGAAAGTCATCTGCGCGCTTTCAGGCGAAAGTTATCAAGACCTTGACGAGATCAGAGAACTGACGGAGGAAGGCAAGATCACGGCGGTGATTGACCGCACTTTCCCGCTGGAACAGGCAGCCGAGGCGCACCGCTACGTCGAATCCGGCCAGAAAACGGGCAGCGTCGTGCTGACGGTTGGACCGACCGACGCGACCTGACACCATCGCCAACACTGCCGCTGTGACACATCCCGCAGCGGCAGCACATCATCAGGGGGGAACATGAAAGCCATTGTCTGGACCCGGTACGGGCCGCCGGAAGTATTGCAACTTCGGGAGGTTCCCACACCCACGCCGCAGGACCATGAAGTCCTGATCAAAATCCACGCGACCACCGTCACCGCCGGGGACTGTGAAATGCGGAACCTCAGCCTGCCGCTCTGGATTCGGCTGCCCATGCGCATCTGGATCGGCCTGCTTAAACCACGCGGCACGACCATCCCCGGCACTGAGCTGGCCGGAGAAATCGAAGCTGCCGGTAAGGATGTCCAGCGCCTGAGGGTCGGGGACCCTGTGTTTGGGTCGTCGGGCCTCAAATTTGGCACCTGCGCGGAGTACATGTGCCTGCCGGAAGACCCAGACGAAGGCGCGCTGGCCATCCTCCCGTCCAGCATGACGTTTGAGGAAGCCGCGACCGTTCCGTTCGGCGGAACCGAGGCGCTGCATTTTCTGCGCAAAGCAAATATCCAGCCCGGCCACAAGGTGCTGATCAACGGCGCGGGCGGCAGTATCGGCACGTTCGCGGTCCAACTGGCGCAGTATTACGGCGCGGAAGTGACCGGCGTGGACACCACGGCCAAACTGGACATGCTGCGTGCGATTGGCACCGACCACATCATCGATTACACGCAGGAAGATTTTGCCGCCAGCGGCGCAACTTACGATGTGATCTTCGACACGGTTGGCAAACGGTCGTTTTCACGGTGTTTGCGCGCGCTGAAACCTGGCGGATGCCTGCTCCTGGGCAATCCCCGGCCCGCCCACATGCTGCGCGCGCTGTGGGCGTCGGCAACCAGCAGCAAGCGCGTCATTTTTGAAATGGCCAGCAAGAAGCTCGACGACCTGCTGTTCCTCACGGAACTGGTGGAAGCGGGCACGCTCACAACAGTCATAGACCGGCGCTATCCATTGGAGCAGATCGCGGACGCGCACCGTTATGTCGAAACCGGGCAGAAACAGGGCCATGTGGTTATCACGGTGGGACCGCGCGCGGACCCCTGACCTGGCAGCGGAGAAACGCGGGATGATGGTTGCCCTGTACCAAACCCAACGGTACACCGAATCAATACTTTAGTATCTGTTCGCGCCTACCGTTTGGCCGCTATGATTCGGTTACTGCCGGCTGCTAACACCGCTGCTTCACCAGCAACCTGTTGTTCAATGCGTAGCACAAGAGGAGGACCACATGCCAACGTACCGCACGACCGCGATCATTGTCGGCGTTTTGTACATCATCGGCACGGTGGTCGGTATTCTCAGCGTCGTTGCTACCGGCTCGGCCAGGTTCTGACCATCGTTTTTATTCTGGGTGCGCTGATGTTCTATTACCTGCTGTTCCGCTCCAAACTCGTTCCGCGCTGGATATCCGGCTGGGGCCTGATCGCCGCCGCGCCCTATTTGGCCGCCGGGTTTTTGGCGATTTATGGCGCTTTCGACCATATGCCAACCCCGAATGCCCTGCTGCGAGTACCGTTAGGCATCCAGGAAATGGTCCTGGCCATCTGGCTGATTGTCAAGGGATCAATTCGGCTGCGGTCGCTTCCGAGTCCGCCACCGCGCATCCAGCCGCCGGTTGAAGCCACAGACACAGGAGGTAACCACATGAAAGCGATAGTATGTACCGGCTATGGGCCGCCGGAGGTGCTCCAACTCCAGGAGGTGGAAAAACCCACGCCGAAGGCCAACGAAGTCCTGGTTAGAATCCACGCGACCAACGCCGCCGCCTCCGAAGCAATGGGACGCCGGGGCGAATCGGTCGTTGGCCGCCTCATTCTGGGCATTCGCAAACCGCGCAAACGCTACCGCATCCTGGGCATGGAGCTGGCCGGGGAAATCGAGGCCACCGGCAGCGCGGTGACCCACTTCCAGCCGGGGGACCCCGTGTATGGCTTCACTGGCTTCCGCATGGGGAGCTACGCCGAATACACGTGTATGCCCGCAACCGGGTCACTGGCGCTCAAACCGGCCAGTTTCTCCTATGAAGAAGCTGCTGCCACCGTTGACGGCGCCTCGACCACCTTACACTTCCTGAAAAAGGGGCGCATCCAGCCCGGCCACAAGGTCCTGATCATTGGCGCGTCGGGCTGTATCGGGTCGTTTGCCGTGCAGCTTGCCAAACACTTTGGCGCAGAAGTGACCGGCGTGTGCAGCGGCAGGAATGTGGACCTGGTCAAATCGCTGGGGGCCGACCACGTCATCGACTACACCCAGCAGGACTTCACCCAGAATGACGAGACCTACGACATCATTTTCGACACGGTCGGCAAGAGTACGTTCGCGCGCTGCAAAGGCTCGCTGGCGCACAACGGGCGCTACCTGGTCACAACCGGCAACATGATGACCAACTACATCCGCACGCTGTGGATGGCCATCGTTGGCCGCAAGAAGTTCATCTTTGCGGTGTCCATCGACAAGCGGAAAGCGCTCGAGTTCGTCAAGGGACTCGCTGAAGCCGGGCAGATCAAACCCGTCATCGACCGGACCTATCCGCTGGGCCAGATGGCCGACGCGCACCGCTATGTCGATACCGGGCGCAAACGTGGCAGCGTCATCGTCACCGTCACCCCAGAAAGCGAAAGCTAACCAAGAGGAGCGTCATGAAAGCAATAGTCTACACCCAATACGGGCCGCCGGAAGTACTCCACATCCGCGAGATCGACAAACCGGTGCCAAAGGACAACGAAGTCCTGGTGAAAGTGCGCGCCAC
>JAADYV010000504.1 GCA_010092855.1 Chloroflexota bacterium
CACATTCTGCACCGCATGGGCGACATTGACGTCAGCCGCCTGGACCTGCGGCAAGCGATGCGCACTTACGAGCAGATTCGCAAGCTGGATGCCGACGATGACCGCGCGCGCCTGTCATTGGTGGACCTCAACTACCGGCTGAATGACCCGATTTCGGCCATCCGCGAGCTGGACGGGCTGCTGCGTGTGTATGCCCGGCAGCACCGCGCCGACCGCATTATCCAGGTGCTGGAGGAGCAGGTGACGCGCTACCCGAAAGATATGGCGCTGCGCTCGCGCCTGGCGGCGGTCTATCGCCAGACCAACAACGTGAGCCGCGCCGTCGAGCAGTTGGATGCCCTGGCCGAACTCCAACTTGACTCCGGGCTGCACAACGATGCGCAGGTCACCATTCGGCAGATCGTGGCCCTTAATCCGCCGCAGGTCGATGATTATAAGCGCCTGCTCAGGCAGTTGAGTGGGTAGGAATTTTGAATTGGGTGTGCATTGACGGACGTTATTTGTAGGGACGAGCCGACTCTTGGTCGGCGCTTGCGCCAACCGATGGTTGGTTGCCCTGTGACTCAGAAAGATGAGTAGAGCAAGCTCTACCCTACGCGCCTATCCCTGGGACGATCCCTGGTCCATGTTCGGTTACCGGTTATAGTGGCTAAAGTACATTGGCGTCCCCGGGTTGATCATTGAAACCTATTTCATTGAAACAGATTATGGCCTTATGTTAGTTTCGAGTTTTTCGTGAATTCGCTTAGGTTTGTGGTTTGCCCCTCCCCTATAATCCCGCGAACGTGAGTTCGCCCCGTAAACGGAGAGGGGACTTAAGCAGGAGTCTGCTCCCCCTTTCCACGTGCGGAGGTCGAACCTTCGGTTCGCGGGGGCTGGGGGGAGGGGTAAACAGCCCGACGACCAATATCTCCATGGAAACTAGCCTAACGCCCAAATAGTGTTCGTTGTAGTGTGAGTGTTTTTGGTGTGGCGGGGTAACGATGAGACTGATCTGGACGCTGGAAACCTTTAGCTGGGGGGATGTGCAGGATGTGCTGGTGGTGGCCGCGATCATCTTCGTGGTCACGCTGTTTGTACGCGGCACGCGCGCTGCCGTGATCATGCGCGGCACGCTGGCGGTGGTGCTGGCCATCGCGCTGCTGGCCACGGTCCTGGAATGGATCGCGTTCCAGTGGCTGTTGGATAACCTGATCACCATGATTATCGTGGCCATCCCGGTCGTGTTCCAGCCCGAACTGCGCCGCGCATTGGAGAGCCTGGGGCGGACCGGATTCCGCACCTTTTTCACGCTCAATGGGCAGCACTATGACCCAGGATGAACGCGTGATTGATGCCGTATGTGCCGCGGCGGCGCGGCTCTCCGAACGGCGGCACGGCGCGCTGATCGTATTGGAACGGCGTGATTCGCTCGACGAGTTCATCAAGACCGGGGTGCCGCTCAACGCCGACATCAGCCCCCAGTTGTTCCTGACTGTGTTCTGGCCCAAAACCGAGTTGCACGACGGCGCGGTGATCGTGCGCCGCAACAAGGTGGCGAGTGCGGCCTCGGTGCTGCCACTCTCCTCCGGGCGCAACCTGACCGACCGCAAGCTGGGCACCCGGCATCGGGCGGGCCTGGGCATCAGCGAGGTGTCGGACGGGCTGTGCGTGATCGTGTCGGAGGAAACGGGACGGATTTCGGTCGCCAACCGGGGCCGCATGATCCGCCGCCTGGACGCGAACCGGCTGCGCACTATCCTGACGGCATTCTATAACAATGCACAGGCCGAGAACCAGTGGCCGTGGACGGGCGTCATGACGCGCGCACGCGACGAGATCACGCGGCTGCGTGATCGGCGCACATCCGGGCGAAAGGCAGCCTGAACCTCATGACACGCGACCGGCGACAACGTATGCTCAACAATCTGGGTTGGCTGGCCGTCTCGCTGTTTCTGGCGATGGCGATCTGGGTGGCGGCCAACATGTCCAACAATCCACTCACGCAGGAAGAGATCGACAACATCGCCATCGACGTCGAACTGCCGGATGGTTACGTGGTAACGCGGATGCCGGGCACCATGACGGCCAGCGCCCTGGTCCGCGCGCCGCAGGACGATTGGAACCTGCTGGTATCGGAGGATATTGAGATTACCGCCGACCTGTCGGATATCGACGAGCCGGGCGAATATCGCATCGAGTTGGACGGTGATGTGAAGTCGCCGCTGCACGGCACGGTGGTGTCCATCCGTCCGGCGACACTGACGTTTACGGTGGATGTCGAGACGGAAAAGCGCGTGCCCGTGCGCGTGATCGTCAGCGAGGAACCGCCGCTGGGCTATTCGTATCCGGATGGGCTGAGCTGCCAGCACACCGAGGTCACCGTGCGCGGCAGCGTCGAGCGCGTGCAGCGCATCCGGCATGTCGAGGTGCGGCTCAACCTGGCCAACGAGCGCAACCCAATCGTGGACCAGTTGTACCCGCTGATTCCCATAACAGACGAAGGCAACGCGGTCAGCACCACCCAACTGACGCTGGACCCGGCGCGCACGCTGTGCTCCGTCGCCATTCAACCGCGTGAAGACGTGACGCTGGTCGAGGTGCTGCCCGCGGTTGTTTCCGGCACGCTGTCGCCCGGTTACCAGTTTCGGGGGTATGAATCCGTTTCGCCCACTTCAGTCGGGCTGACAGGCGACCAGGACGCGATTGACGACCTGAACCGGCTGGTGCGCACCCAATCCATCGACCTGACCGGGCGCACGACGACCTTCACCGTCGAGGTGCCGCTTGCTCTGCCGGACGGCGTGGCTGTTGTGCCCGCCAACCAGACGATCAGCGTCACGGTCAATATATCGGCCCAGATTGTCACCCAGCAGATTGAGGAGGTCCCGGTCGAAATCGAGGGGCTGGACCAGACCGCGTACCGTGTGGTCGAGCTGGCCCCCACCGTCGATGTGTTTGTCGAGGGGCCGGCCAACCTCATTCCCAGCCGCGATGACCTGTACGTGTACATTGACCTGAGCGATGTCGGGCCGGGCAACCAGCAGGTGCCCACCTATGGCGAGATTACGGGTATGGCCCCCGATGATGCCGACGCGGTGACGATCACGGTGATCCCGGAGCGGCTGAGCGTGACGATAGAAGCCTTGCAGCCCACGCCGCTGCCGGAACCGGACGTCGATATAGGGGTAGACGTGACGCCCACGGTGCAGCCGGACGGGGAGGATGCTATAGCGCCAGAAGCAGACGCACCGGGTGACAGGTCGCCCGACTCGCGCAACCCCACTTCACGCGGTCCTGATCCGCTGGACAATCCTGTGCCCGCTGATGCACGCGCAGCGGGGTAGGTTTGTTACAATCTGTGTGGCCGTCTTGGTCGACGGGCACACACC
>JAADYV010000505.1 GCA_010092855.1 Chloroflexota bacterium
AAGCGAAATATGGCATGGTGACAATGTGCATCGGTGGGGGCCAGGGCGCGGCAGGCATCTTCGAGCGCTTGAACTGACAGTTCACGCCACAGCTTCCCTCCTCATCGCCCGATCGCCTGTGACGGTGGGGAGGGGTACAATCACTCGCTGGCGCGCAGCACGTAGGTGGTATCGTTGACGGCGCATTCCCCTGTGCCGCCGGACCAGCCGCCGTACAGCAGCACCAGGTCGCGCTCAGGATCATACGCCATGCCGAACACCGAGCGCGGTCCTGCGTCGGGGATGTCTGGCGCCGCCCACGCCGCGCCATCCCAGGTCCAGGTCTGGTTGGCCAGCGTGCCACACGCGCCCGAATCGCCGCCATAGAGCAGAATCTGCCCCAGGCCGGCGTGGTAGATCATGGCCGCACCCATACGCGCGGAGGGGGCCGTCGCCGGCTCGACCTGCTGCCACGCCGCGCCGTCCCATTCCCAGGTATCGCCCAGCGTGCCGTCCGTCCCCAGCCCGCCGAACAGCACCGCCCGCTCGCGCACGGGATCATAGGCCATCGCACACAGCGCGCGCGCCGGTGGCACAGGGTCCGGTGTGAATTGGGTCCACGTCTGCCCGTCATAGGCCCACGTTTCGGCCAGTTTGGTCCCGTCGATGTGTTCGCCGCCGAACAGGATGAGCTGGCCGCGCGCGGCGTCATAAGTGCCGCAGGTGCTGAAGCGCGGCCCCGGCGACGTGACGGGCGATAACTGCGTCCACACTTCCCCATTGTAGGTCCAGGTGTCATCAAACGCGACCCCCGCCGGCAAATCGCGCCCGCCGAACAACACGACCGCGTCGGTGGGCGGGAAATACACCAACAGCCCCAAATCACGCGCCGGGGGAGCCGTCGCCGGCACCTGTAAGGTCCAGCCCGCCGCCCATTCCCAGGTGTCGACGTGGGGATCGTCCCAGCGCGCAATGCCGCCAAACAACACGAATTGGCCCCGGTGGTGGTCGAAGGCCAGGCTGTAGTTGGCGCGCGGGCCGGGTCCTGCTGCCGGGAATTGTTCCCAGGCATAGCCGACTTCAACCGGCTCCGGTTCGTCGTCGTCATCCCCGCCAAAGCTCAGAACTTCAGACCAGTCGGGCACCAGTGCCAGCATCATCGCGCTGGTAATCAACACCACTAAACTCAAAACCTCCCACTTCACCCGTGCCGGTGGCGGGTCCGGGTTGGGTGTTTGGGGCGTGGTATCGGGTTGGGAATCGTGCGAATCCGTTGGATGTGACATATGAAAATTTCCTCATCTACACAATATTCGAAGCTATCGTCAGGATAGCAGACGGATGCACTACACAGTGCCCCTAAAAAGCAGGGAATAAAAAACAGGGGCGCTGTGCCCCTGCTGATGATAACGGTGCCCCCCAATGAGGCGCTTTAGGGCGCGATGGTTTCCTGCAATTGCAGGGTGCCGTCGCCATGTATCGGCCAGTAGACCTGCACGCCGCCCGTACAGCCGTAAGTACCGATCAACTGGGCCGCCAGGGAATCGGAGTCGGAGCCGGTGAGCACGCCGCCCGTTACTTCGGGGATGGCGGGCACGACCACGCAGTTGGCCGAAATCTGCTGTCCCGCGTAGTACATCACCGGACCGCCTACCCAACTGGTATACACCGGTGGATCGGGCGGGGCAATATAGTCGAGTTCCAGCCACAGCCAGTGCCGGCCTGTCACCGAGCACTTCTGCCAGCGCGACCCCACCTGACGGGTCAGGTTAGGCACACACGGCGCGGTTTCCGCCACCTGGTAGCCAGCCTGTTCTTCCCACAGACAGCTTCCCATATCATAGGGATAGCCATTGATCGGCATCCCGGCGCAGCGCCCACTGTAGGTATAGGTCGGGTTGTAGGCATAGCTGGGTGCGGGGGCCGCTTGGGGATAACCGTAAGGCGGATAGCCATAGGGGTACGTATAGGACGGGTAGCTGGAGCCATAGGGCATAGTGCTATAGCCGGTATAGCTGGGGTAGGAATAGGACGGGTAGGAGTAGCTATACGAGGGATAGCTGTAGGTCGGCTGCTGGGGATAGCTAGCAGCGGGTGCCGCCCCGGCACAGGGCACCACCAACACTTGCCCGGCATAAATCCGGGAGGGATCGGCAATACCATTCATGGCCGCCAACGTGGCCACGTTTGTGCCATAGGACAGCGAAATACGGAAGAGATTCTGTCCCGGCTGGACCACATGCGTACACTGGCCTTGTGCGTGGGCCCGCGTTGGCGGTGCCAACCCCATCGCACCGACCACCGTGATCAGCGCCAGAACAATCAGCAACAGTTGCTTGTGTAACATCTAGTTTCCTTCCTCCGGTGGCTCTGCGCCAACACGCACAACAGTCCGATTACCTTCCAGTTTACCACTGGAATCCCCCCAGCTGGCAAGTCGCCAGATTGGAAACAGGTTCAAATCTGGCATGAAATGCGGTAGGGTTTGCTCTATATTATATGTACGATCTATATTAATTTATCGATCATGATTGATTGACAGGTAGGGCAAAATCATCTACGATGAAGCTACCTTTCTTAGCACAAACCGCATATTCTTGCATATCTAAAGGAGCATACTAATGGGTAAATATCAGGCTTTCGATCCCGAATCCAAAGTGCTTGGTGCGCTGGTTCAGGCCTTCATCAATTCCGTGCAATACGAAAAGATCAAGCCGCACCTCGAACATCATGGATTTGACGACGTCGATCCCACTGAATGGTACCGTCTGCAGGGCTGGTTGGACGTGCTGAGCGACCTGGAAGGGGACCAGACCGGCAGCGCCATGCTCGATTTCGTCAGCATCGGCATCAAGATCAATGAAAGCGCCGTCTATCCGCCCGAAATGCAGGGCATGACCTTCAAGCAAATTCTGGGCATGTTTAACGACGCCCACTATATGAATCACCAGGGGGATGTAGGCCGCTTTGACGTCGAGTTCCCAGAAGAAACACACGCCGTCATCACCTACCGCCTGCCCTATCCGGATGACTTTATTTATGGCGGGTTCTTTGGCGAGGCGCGGCGCTGGCTGCCCGACGACACCGACTTCACCATCGAGTACGACCCGGACATTACGCGCCACGATCATGGCGGGGAAGCCACCGTTGTACACATCCGGTGGGAATGATACCCACTTAGCGCGGGGCCAGACCGAACGGAGCACGCAGCTCGTTAGCGCGCCAGAATAGCGCAACAGAACAGCGCGCAAGAATCATGCGCAACGCGGGGATCGGGGCCACAACCGGTCCCCGTGTGTGCTGCTGGCGCTCACCACTCTGGCATGTGCAGCAGGGGCAGTTGGCGCACGAGCTGCGGGCGCAAGTTCTCCAACCAGGGCGGCAGCATCAAGTCTTCGCCCAGCCGGGGCACCGGCTCATCCCACGTAAAACCGGGCGGATCGGTGGCCAGCTCGAACAGCACCCCGCCCGGTTCGCGAAAGTAGATCGAGCGGAAATACTGCCGGTCCAGCACCGGCGACACGTTCAGCCCGGTATCCACCAACCGGTCGTGCCAGGCCAACTGCGCGGCAGCATCCGGCACGCGCCAGGCCACATGGTGCACGGTGCCCGTTTCTACGCGCCCTGGCAAACCTGCCGGCAAACACACCACATCCAGCACCGCGCCCGGCCCGTAGCCCACCTGGTACCGGAAGCGGTTACCGCTTTCGGCCACCAATTGGAAGCCCAGCGTATCCAGCAGCAAGCTAGAGGTGGTGGCGAATCCCTCCACCGTGATCGTGACGCCAAACAAGCCCCGGATTGCCACGTCCAGCGGCACTGGCCCGCGCTGCCACGCGAAGCGCTCGTCTGCTGCATCATGGTGCGCCACCAGTTCGAGGTGCAGCCCGTCCAGGTCATACACCGTCAGCACCTCTTCATCCCAGCGACGTTCTGGCCCCTCGAATGTCATGCCATAGTCGTCCAGCCGGTCGATCCAGTAGGGGATCGCGCGCGGCGGAATCGAGAAGCTGATGACCGTCGCCTGCCCGGTACCGCGCTGGCCCGCGCGCGCGCCTGGCCAGGGGAAAAAGGTCATAATCGTGCCAGGGTGGCCCACGTCGTCACCATAGTAGAGATGGTAGGTGGCGGGATCATCGTAATTGACGGTGCGCTTGACCAGCCGCAGCCCCAGAATCCCCATGTAAAAATCCAGGTTCGACTGCGCCCGGCCCGCAATCGCGGTCACATGGTGCAGACCAAGAATGTCCAGCGACGCCATAGCCCCTCCTTGCATGGTTCCTTGTCCATTCGCGCAGATTATCCTGCACTCGCCCGGCCCGCACCGTCCTCCGTGACCGTGACGACAAACGCCACCGTTTCCGCGCCCTCCAGCCCATAGCGCAGCGCCGCCAGCGCCGCCTGAATCGCGTGGGCTTTCTCTTCGCCGAAGCGGTATTCCAGATAGGTGGCGAAATCCCCGGCATCAAAGGCATCCCACAACGCGGTGGCGGCGGCTCGCACGGTTTCCACCGGGAAAGGTTGGCCCAGCTTCTGGAACGGCTTGACCGGCAGCCCGGCTTCGTTATGCAACGGGCTGAACAGGTTGGGCTTGGCGACGAGTTCGGCCAGCGCATCGAACGATACCGGCGGAGGCGTAATGTCCGAGGGCGTGATGGCCAGCGCCCCACTGTACCGCTGCCGCGCAAAGCGATCATACCGCGCCCGGTCTTCGGCGGGCAGCAGCTCGTAGATGCGGCGCATGATGTCTTCTGCCGCGGATTGCAGCTCATCCTGACGCCGGGCGCGGTCCCCGGAGAGCGTTACGGCGGGCAGCGGCGCGCCGATGATGATCGTCACGCGCGGGCGTTGCAGCCGCCGCATTTTGCCCCACACCAGGTACGTGCCGCCAAACGCCATCGGCACCATCTGCGCACCGGACGCCTGCGACAAATACGACGCGCCCGACTTCACCTCGTCGATAGGCTTTTCCCACGTGCCGCCTTCGGGAAACAGCGCCAGCCGCTGCCCATCCTTGAGCACGCCCAACATGCGCTTGAGGCCATCGCGGTCGACAGCCCCGCGC
Organism: Chloroflexota bacterium; assembly: GCA_010092855.1. Taxonomy (GTDB): domain Bacteria; phylum Chloroflexota; class Anaerolineae; order Aggregatilineales; family Aggregatilineaceae; genus TC-15. The sequence goes on from JAADYV010000505.1 coordinate 5,045, forward strand.
TTCATGGGGATCAGGTTGGCCCAGCGCAGCAACATGCTACCCGGCCAGCGCAGTGTGAAGTCGCCCGGCCCCACCAGCACCGTATCCACCGGCAGCAGCGCCATGAATAACAGCGCGTCGAAGGTCGAATCGTGGTTGGCACAGAACAACACCGGTCCCGGCGTTTGCAGGTGTTCCCGTCCGGTTACGCGCGTCCGCGTGAACAGGCGCAGCACCAGCCGCGCACTCCAGCGCAGCAGTCGTCGTCGCAGCATGATGGTCGCTCCTTTTTTAGCCGCCAGCGGTCAGCTATCAGCTTGTCAGCCACCAGCGGTCAGTTATCAGCTTCTCGGCCACCAGCCCGTCATCGACAAGAGAAAGCATATCGCGTCGGAAACGAGACGGGGCAGGAATCGCGGGAGGGCGAATCACGCAGCGTTCCCCGTTCAGAACGCCAACTCAACCCCCTACAACCGTCAACCGTGACATCCCCGCTCCCAGATATGTTTGTCTGATGGCAGACATGCTGAAGGCTAAGTTCCTGACGGCTGACACGCTTATAGCTGCCTGCTGATTCCCTGCATTGTATCCAGCCCTGACGAAACCGGCGATTCCACGTTACAATCAGCCAACACGAGTGGAGAGCAATTTGTCCGACCAGGAGAGAAGTAGCGTGGCTGAAGACATCCGAACAACGCAAGAACTATTCGGTGACTTGTTTGGGAACCTGGCGAGCCTGGGCGCGCGCGGCGTGGACGGGTTTGTGATCGCCAAGGCCCTGGCCCGGCTGTTGATCCAGCAGGGCGTGATCCAGAAAGAAACATTTATTGCTACCATGCAACAAGTCGCCAAAGAGGAACTCGAAGAATCCGACGAACTGACCCATTTCCTGAGCGAAACGTTTGGCCAGATTCTAAACGACATCGAACGGCGCGCCGAAAAAACGAAAAGCTCCAAATCCCCGGATGCGTAGCGCCCAGGAGGACCTGTGCCGCTGCCACCCATCGTCACCCGCCTGGAGCATATTGCGACCCAGGCCCAGCGCTTGCGGGATGATTACGACGCCTTCCGATACTACATCGACCTGATGTGGGAGCGCGAAGGACGCACCGACGCCGAACTGGATGCCCTGGTGGACGAGATCGCCGCCGGGGTTGTTTCGTACATCGACTGCACGGCCTGTGCCAACTGCTGCCGCTCGATCCCGGTTGCGCTGGTCCCCGACGATATCCCGGCCCTGGCCGCCGGGACCGGCCTGTCCCCGGCAGACCTCACAGCGCAGTTGGTCGACCAGCCGGTGGCACACCAACACGGCGAATGGGGCATCTTCCACCATTCACCGTGTACGTTTCTGGATGGTACGGTGTGCTCACTCTACGCGCACCGGCCCGCAAGCTGCCGGGCGTATCCGGCCTTCACGCCGGATTTCCGCTACCTGGCCGCGCCGATCATGGCCGGGGCCGGGTTGTGCCCGATCATCTTTAACGTGATCGAACGCCTCAAGGTGCGGTTGGGCTGGTGACGCCCGGCTGCTAAAGATACACCCGCTGGCAACACCGTTAGAAACACTGCGCCCACAGCGCATTCGTCATGCGCGCATTGCCATCCGGACCAACCGGCAGCGAGATTTCTGCCAGGTTCGCGCCCAGGATGCCCCACTCGAACGGGCGCGCGGAATGGTAGTCCAGCCGGAAACAGCCCGCATAGGCCACTGCACCACCGTCAGTGTGAAAACCCAACAGCACCACTGGCACGCGCCCCACTTCCGGGTAGGAGGTGCTAGCGCTGGGCTGCAATGCGCCGGTGAACATCACTACCTGGCGCGTGTCAGCAAACCCGGTCGCGAAGTCGGTGTAGCTTTGAAGTGGATTGGTCCACAAGCTGTAGGCGGCAGCATAGTCGCCCGCGTTGATGGCAGCATAGTATGCGGCCAGCATCTCCTGCGCGGTGATAAAGCCGGGCTCATTGGCGGGCGCATAACATGCGCGGTCGAGATACGTGGGCAGCGTGGGACCGTTGGGCACGGCGGCCATCGGCTGCATCTGGCCGTCCGCGATGCGCCACAGGCCAATGCCCGACGATGTGCCGTCATAGTTGAGATAGTAACAGCCGTTGTATGCCGCCACGCTGCCGTCGGTGCGATAGCCGACCAGCACCGCGGGCACCGCGCCCTGAGTGGTACCGGCGGGTCCGGGCTGGTAGTGGCCAAAATGCGCCTCGACCCGCGCCGTATCGCCGTAGCCGGTCACGAATTCGGTGTAGGTCTGCCGGGGCGCAATCCACTGGTTATAGGCCAGCGCATAGTCCCCCGCGTTGATGGCCTGGAAATACACGGTTAGCATATCTTGCGGCGAGACAAACCCACCGGCCTGGGCGATTCCTGGCCCAGCCAGCAGTCCGCCGGCCATGCCTACGACGAGTATCATACCGAAAAACCGTCGGAATGATGTGTGCATCAATGTGTGATCCTCCAATTTCCTTTACAGCAATCTGTATTATAGGGGCCCGGATCGGCTGGTTGAAGGTTGGCTACCCAACGCTCAGGCGACTGTTGGCCTGCGCCGGGCTGATGGACATGGTTGCCAGCGCGCGACAATACCATTTCCCAACCCGAATCATACGTCCCCCAAAAGTGGGGGCAGACCAGGACAGAAAAAAGGCGTACAATGGAGGTAGGGGCGGTACCAGGGACAAGATGCAAGGCGGAGAGACGATCATGGCGCACAGACGCAGACGACACGGCACCACCGGTCCGTTGGGTGCGGGGTATCCCCAGTATGAATGGGCCTTCGACGCGGACGGCGAACCGGTGCACATCTCCCAGGCCAAACGCGGCACAATCCACTATTGCCCGATGTGTGATGGTCGGCTGGTGGCCAAGCGCGGCGAGGTCAAGCAGCATCATTTTGCCCACGAGGAAATCCGCGACTGCCCGCCGGACGTTGTCGCGCGGCTGGCGGCCCAACGCTGGTTGGTGCGCGCCCTCGAACGCGCCATCGAGCAGCAGCAGCCGGTGGTCATCACCTGGCGCTGCCTGTTGTGCCAGCAGCAGCACACCGTTGACCTGCTCTCCGAAACGACCCAGGTGTGGGAGGACGTGCCGATTGGCGACTGGCAGGCCGATGTCGCACTGTTGGACGGGCATGGGCGCGTCCATGCCGTGATCGCGGTGGACCCGCTGGAACCGGAAATCCTGGTGCAGCACGCCAGCCAGCAGTTGACCACGCTGGTGCTCAACCTGGACGCGTTCCGGCACGGGATGACCGACCTGGCCAGGCTCTTCAGTCATTCCAGCATTCACGGCCTGTGCAGCGTCCAGACCCGGCTGAGCAAGGACGGCGTGGTGGCCGATACGCCCGGACTGCGCCGCGCCCTGATCGACGCTGTGACCCGCCCGCCCTACCACGTCTATGGCCCACTGAGTTCCGAAGGCGACCTGACGCACGTTTTTGACCTGAATGAGCGCAAGCTGTGGCTGCCGCCGATTCTGTGGGAGCGCGCGATTGGTGGCGTGCTGCACTCGATCAGCCCCACGCTGCAAATCCTCTCGCAGGAGTGGCTGCAAAAAGACGGCAGCACCATCGCGCTGTATTACGTGACGGTCAAGGACACGCACGCGGTCGCGGTGCGGCGCTTTCCGCCCGGCCAGGCCGTCTACGCGCGCCTGGACACCAGCCTGTTCCGCAC
>JAADYV010000506.1 GCA_010092855.1 Chloroflexota bacterium
GTCGAGCGCGTTGAGGTTTCCTACAGCGCCGCCACCGGCGAGTTTAGCAGCTTTAACATCCGCTACTGACGAGGAACCTCATGCAAGCACACCCCCAACGCCTGGCCTGGATCACGTTGATCGGCGGGCTGACGATGTTTTGCCTGGTATGCAGCGGTACGTTTATGTTCGCCCGCTGGCTGGTTTTTGATTCGCCGACTGAGCTCAACGTGACACTGCACGTGGGCCGCGGCACCGTCACGCTGGCCGAACCGGACACCACCGATGCGATTGCCATTCGCACCGATGCCTCCGTCGGCGACGATGACCGCATTAGCACCGACGAGGAAGCGCAGGGCCTGCTCGATATTTCCGACCCCTATTCCGACCAGTCTCTGGCAACCATCACGCTGCACCACAACAGCAGTCTCACGCTGGACAGCGCCAGCCGCCCGCGCTTCAACGTCAGCGACAACGCCTACACCATCCGCATCAAGGAGCTATCGGGCCGGCTGGATGTCTGGGTGCGCCCGGAACTGGACCGCGACATCAGCCTGGACCTCGCAGGACCGATGGGCACCGTGCACATCACGACCGGCGGCAGCTATCTGCTTGATCAAAATCCAACTTATTTCCAGGTCATGGTGCGCGCCGGTTCGGCCACACTGATTTCGCCCGAAGGCAACCCGCAGCACATCACTGCTAACCTGCAAGGCACGATCTTCACCGGGACGCAGACCGTGATGGTGGATGCCGCGCCGACGGACCTGCTGCCCGACAGCACCTTCGACCTCGCAAAAGAATCCGACTGGCCGGTGGAATGGACCTGCACCTTTCTAGAATCGCGTGCCTTTCCCAACGCGCCACGCGGCGAATGGGACTTCACCTCCATTGATGGTCGCTCGGTGACGCACATCCAGCGTCTGGAACCCAATCCGGGCCAGGGCAAAACCGTTTGCCTGCAGAATCTGCTCGAAAACGACACAGGTCTGAACGTCACCGGTTACGAAACGCTGCGGTTGCGTGTTGTTATGCAAATTCACTACCAGCAACTCAGCGGCTGTGGGGACGCGGGCAGCGAGTGCCCGGTCATGCTGCACATCGTCTACACCGACACCGACGGCAATCCGCGCGACTGGTATCACGGCTTTTATGCCGACTACACACCTGGGCTGGGCAAAACGCGCTGCTCATCCTGCCTGGAAGACCATGTCCGCATCAACTCGGACATCTGGTACACCTACGACGTGGACCTGTTCAACGTGCTGGTGGGCGATTGGCGGCCTGCTGCGGTCACCGTCTTTGAGGTCTATGCCGACGGCCACCAGTATGAAATCCTTTTGGACGAGGTGACGCTGCTGGCCACGCGCTCGGTCATCGACGATAACCCGCGCCGGTTGGATTGATATTTCAGGGAAATCAGCGTGGGTCGGGCAAGCCCTACCCCTACGACAAACTGGCGATATCTGTGAATCCAGGGTGTCCTGTTTCGCGCGGCCAGCGGGCGTGCTATACTCGCTGAACCGGCGCATGTGCAAGGCCGGTACCAACCGTTATTCGACCCGAATACACCGCTGGAGTTTGGTGTATGACTCTTGACCAAAACACGATCAACAACATTCTGCTGTTTTTCATCACCTTCACCGGTGCCGTTGCCTCGGCCATTCGCCTGGGCTTGATCTTGTGGACCTACCGCGACGCCCGGCTGCGCTCGCGCGACTCCCTGGCGCAAATCACAGCGGCCACAATGGTCGCAGTGCTGGGCATCTTCGGCGTGATCATCTACGTGATGCTGCGCCCCCAGGAAACGCTGGCCGAAGCCTACGAGCGCTCGCTGGAAGAGGAAGCCCTGCTGCAAAACATCGAGGAGAAACCTGTCTGCCCCGGCTGTGGACGGCCCGCGCAGGCCGACTGGCAGGTGTGCCCCTACTGCCACACCAAACTCAAGAAGCCGTGCATCAACTGCGAGAAGATGCTGGAACTGGCCTGGAACCTGTGCCCGTACTGTGCCACCAGCCAGGTCGAGCACGCAGACCATGCTCCGGCCCCGGCCCAGGCTGCCCGGCGACGCAGCGTGGCATCCCAGCTTGGCGAATCACCACCGGCCCCACCCGGCTTCGAGTCCGATGACACCGTCCAGTTCATCGACGAAGGCGGGTACTGATACCGGTGTACAGGGGATGACCTGCTAAGAATGAATTGACAACTGTGCTGCTGGACGCTGACGGCTGAAACCTGATTGCTATCTGCTTATGGAGGTGTACCCGTGAGAACGACACACCACCTGTTCGTGGTTCTGATGCTGTTCGCGCTGCTGATCGTAATCCCCGCCGCGTTCGCGCAGGGACCGCCCCAGGCCGTCTACGATGCCCTGAACGACCTCAGCAGCCGTGTTGGGACATCTCTTTCGCTGGGCCAGCTCGATGGCTGGCGCTGGACGCAGTCCTCTTACCCCGACGCCAGCCTGGGCTGTCCCCAACCCGGCTTTGACTATGCCCAGGTCATCACCAACGGGTACCAGATTACGTTCGAATACAGCGGCGTTACCTACGATTACCGCGCCGCACGTGATGGCAGCCAGGTGTTCCTGTGTTCCACCAGCGGCACACCTACCCAACCCCAGCCGACTGCCCAACCCACAACGGCTCCCGCCACGACTCAGGCACCCGCCGGGCGCATCGTGTGTCCAGGGGCGCTGCCGGCCCGCCTGACGGTCAGTTACCAGGCCGTCGCCACCGACAACGGCATCCGCAAAAACATCCGCAGCCAGCCCACCTCGGAAAGCGCGCGCATCGGGCAGGTGCTGCCCGGTGACACAGTGGACGTGGTGGGCGGCCCAGAATGCGCCCAGGGACTGACGTGGTGGCAAATCGAGTATGCGGGACTCACCGGCTGGGTCGCCGAAGGACTGGCCGATATCTACTGGTTCGAGCCAACGGACACCCGCGTGCCGGGTTTTGCCGCCGAAACCGCACCGGTCACCCAACCGACCGCCACCGCCGCGCCCACCGTTTCCCCGCCGCGTTACGCCGTCTACCCTGCCGGGGAAGAAAGCGGCGGAACCCAGACCACGTTCGACCTGCCCCTGGACGAACCGGTATGGTCGGTCGCCTGGTCCCCGGATGGGCGGACACTGGGCGTGGGTGCCGACAGCGGCATCTTGCTGTACGACCTGGCCAGCGCCAACGCCCCACCCCGTCAACTCGTCATCCCCAATGCGCAAACCACCAGCATCCTGTTCAGTCCAGACGGGACCCTGATGTTCACCGGACACACCGACGGCACGGTGCGCATCTGGGACGTGACGTTGGGCGGGCAGCGCGCCGTGCTGCGCGATCACACCCAGCCGGTGCTGTCCCTGGCGATTAGTGCCAACGGGACGCTGCTGGCGTCGGCGGGCGGCGCAAACGGCCAGGACACGGCCATCCGCCTGTGGGACGTGGCTACCCGGCAGCTAACGGGTACCGTCACCGGGCATATGGATAGCGTAACGTCGCTCGCTTTCGGCCCCGACGGGACGCTGCTGGCCTCCGCCAGTGCCGACACCACCGTCCGGCTGTGGGACGTGGTCAGCCTCACGCCTGCCGCCATGTACGAAGGCCACACGGACGCCGCCCTGGACCTGGCTTTCAGCGCTGACGGGACCCAGCTCGTTTCTGCCGGTGCGGATGGTGCGGTTTTGTTGTGGGACATCAGCGCGGGTACATCCACGCCGCTTGTCGAACCAATCGTGCCGGTGCTCGCCGTCGCCTACAATCCGGACAATACGCTGCTGGTGACGGCGGGTGGCACCTTCGACGAGGACAGTGACAGTGACAGTGACA
>JAADYV010000507.1 GCA_010092855.1 Chloroflexota bacterium
CCTGAGAAGCCGCCTGCTTTAGCTGGCGGAGTCGTCACTGCAGGATATTTATGCCGTTATCGCATACTATCTGGCGCATCGCGAGGAAGTGGATCGGTATCTTCACAGGCGCAGCACCGAAGCGGACCGCATCCGCCAGGAAATCGAAGCTGCATATCCTCCGAAAATCACGCGTGCGGAATTACAGGCCCGTCGAACAGCACAGCAGGGAAAGCAGAACGCGGATTGATGCGTTTCGCCGCAGATGAAAACTTCAACGGGCGCATTCTAGAGCGGTTCGCCAGCAGTTCGAGAACCTCGACCTGGTTCGGGTACAGGATACGGAGTTGTATGGCGCGGTTGATCCCGCCGTTTTGGATTGGGCTGCACAGCAAGGACGCATCATCCTCACACACGATGTTCAGACGCTTGTCAACGACGCATACGAACGAATCAAACAGGATTTACCAATGCCAGGCGTCATTCTTGTTCCCAGTACCCTGGCTATTGGGCTGGCTCTCCATGACCTTGAGATTGTCGTTGGGGCCGGTCAGCCTGAAGATTTTGCGGATCGTGTGACCTTTCTTCCGCTAAGTAAAATATCAGCCACTTTCCTCGTAAATGGTTGACAGATTCCCCCCTCAGGGTTATCTTTTCGAATTGTCCGGGGGTCGCCATCTGGCCCACAAAGTCCACCACCCATCCTGCCAAAAACCGTCCAGGTGAACCATGAGCAGCGCCGTGATCTCGCCCGCCGAAACCCAGACACGCTCCGTCTTCCTGCTGATGAAAGTCGGCGTAGTGCCCCGGCTGGTGATCGTATGTGCGGTGCTGGCTGTGCTACTGTTTGTGGCCATGACCTACGCGGTGTCTATCGGCACCACTGAGATTCCCCGGCCCGATGTTGCGAATGCCCTGTTGCAATACGCTGGTCTTGATCGCGGCGTGGACGAAAGCTCTCCCACCTATATGGCAGTGACGATTGTGCGCTTGCCCGGCGTGATGATGGCCGCGCTGGTAGGGGCGGCGCTGGCGTGCGCCGGGGCCGTGATGCAAGGGCTGTTTCGGAATCCCCTGGCCGATCCGGGCATTGTCGGTGTGAGCGCGGGGGCGTCGCTCGGCGTAGTGCTGGCTATCACCCAAACCGAAGCGATCACGGACCTGTGGCGACTGCACAACGGTCCGCTGAAAGATGCCTTGTGGCGTATCCCGGTGACGGCATTTGTGGGTGCGATGCTGTCGGCGCTGACCGTATATATATTGTCACTCCAGCGCGGGCGGACCAATATCGCGGCGCTGCTGCTGGCGGGGGGGGCATTGAATTCGGTGCTGGGCGCGATCATCTCGGTGCTGCTGCTGCGCGCAGGGGACATGACCCAGATTCGGACCGTGCTGTCGTGGCTGGTTGGCAGCCTGGAAGGGCGCGGCTGGGACTACTTCCACGTCGCCAAGTGGCCGATTATGGCCTCGACCGTTTTGATGCTGCTCTATGCCCGCGACCTGAATCTGTTGGCCATCGGCGAAGAAAATGCGCAGGCGCTGGGGGTCAACGTGCCGCGTGTGCGCCTGATCCTGTTGGCGCTGAGTTGCGTGATGACGGCGGCGGCGGTGAGCTTCGTCGGCGCGATCAGTTTCGTGGGTTTGGTGGTGCCGCACATGCTGCGCTTGATCATCGGCCCGGATCACCGCGTGCTGCTGCCCGCCAGCCTGATCGGTGGCGCGGCGTTCCTGGTGTTGGCAGACGGCATTTCCCGCTCGATTATCGCACCGGAAAAACTGGAGGTTGGTATCGTGACGGCCCTGGTTGGTGGGCCGTTTTTCTTGCTGTTGCTGTGGCGCAACCGCCGCCAGATTGCTGTTTTTTAGGCCGCGGTATTATCAACGACACTCAGATACATCAGGAGGAGTAGACCATGCGATGGATCGTGTTGCTAGGAATAGTAGTTTTCGTGATGGCGTTGGTCGTTGTGCCGGTCGGCGTCACTGCTCAGAACTCTGCCCAGACCGGGATTCAGGTGGGTGTCGTTGTGCAGGGCGCGGACGGCCAGCCGCAGACGTTTTGTATTTCGCTGGAGGGCGAGAGTCCCAACGGGATCGACGCGCTGGTGGCGACGGGGCTGGATGTTGTGCTGGAAACCGGTTCCTTGGGCAGCGCCGTGTGTAACATTGCCGGCGACGGCTGCACTCCGCCCGGCGAAAGCTGCTTCTGCCAGTGTGAAGGCGGCGAAGAATGCGCATACTGGGCCTATTTCCGCCTGGGCGAGAGTGGCAACTGGCAATATAGCCCGGTGGGGGCCAGCAGCTATCCGCTGGCTGATGGCGCGGTCGATGGCTGGTGGTGGCGCGATGGCTCTGATCCGGATACCCAATCGCTGCCGGTCGTTCCCTTTGACGAGATTTGCGGCGCGCAGTCCGGTTTTCCGCGCACGGTGACCGATGGCCTGGAACGCGAAGTCACCATTGAAGCGCCGCCGCAGCGCATCGCGTCCGTTACGCTGGGTTCCGACGAAATCTTGCTCGAACTGGTTGGGCCAGGGCGATTGTTGGGCGTGACGCATTTCGCCGGCGATTCTGATATCAGCAACATTGCGGAGCAGCTTGATGACGTGCTGCGCACCGACCTGTACGGCGATCCGGAACTGCTGATCACGCTTGACGCCGACCTGGTGATCCTCAGTTCGTACAACAACCCGGCGGCGTTGGACCAGATGCTGGACGCCGATGTACCCGTGTTTGCCCTGGCGGAGTTCAACACGCTGGACGATATTCGTAATAACATTCGCCTGCTGGGGTTGGCTACTGGCGAGGAAGCGCGCGCCGAGGAAATCGTTGCCGAAATGGACGCCCGGCTGGACGATATCCAGGCGCGAGTCGCGGACCAGAACCCGGTGCGCGTGCTGTACTACGAACCCGGCGGGATTTCGTATGGCGCAGGCAGCACCATTGACGAGATGATCACACTGGCGGGCGGGATCAATGTAGTCGCCGAAGCGGACCTCGGCGCGTACCCGATGCTCGATGCGGAATTCATTTTGTTCGCCGATCCGGACGTGGTTCTGTTGGGCGGCTGGTTTTCCGGCGATGACGATCCGCTGGCCAGCTTCACCGGCGATCCGGTGTTGGGACTGCTGCGTGCAGTGGAGAATGACCGCATTTACGTTGTCAACGACGCCCACATGAGCACCGTCAGCCAGTACATTGTGCTGGGCGTGGAAGACATCGCACGTGCACTGTATCCCAATGCGTTTGCGGGCTAGAGGCGAGTCGCTGCGATGTCGTCTCTGCTGACTGCAACGTCAGTTTCGTATGCCCGCGATGGCAACGATATTTTGCGGGATGCCAGCCTGACGATTGCGCCCGGCGAACTGGTGGGCCTGATCGGTCCCAACGGCGCGGGGAAATCAACGCTGCTCAAGGTGGTCAGCGGCTTGTGGTCTGGCGCGCAGGGGGATATTCGCCTGTTGGAAAAACCCCTTTCGCGCTACTCTCCCCGCGAGATCGCGCGCGTGATCGCGCAGGTGCCGCAGATCACGACGCTGGACTTCCCCTTTACTGTGCAGCAGGTGGTGCTTATGGGCCGCAATCCGCACCTGAGCCGCTTCCAGTTGGAGACGGCACAGGATCGCGGGATTGTGGAGCGCGCCCTGGAACGCACCCAGACGGGGGAACTGGCGCACCGCCTGATCGGGACACTCAGCGGCGGGGAACGCCAGCGAGTGCTGCTGGCGCGCGCATTGACACAGCAGCCCCGCCTGCTGCTGCTTGACGAGCCAACGGCCAACCTGGACATCCAGCACCAGATCGCAATCTTCGAACTGGTCACCGGCTTGATCTGCGAAGATAATCTCGGCGCGGTAGCCGCGATCCATGACCTCGAACTGGCGGCCCGCTTCTGCGACCGGCTGGTGCTGTTGCATCAGGGCACCGTTCTGGCCCAGGGTGCCCCGGCGGACGTGTTGACCGCAGCGCACATCCGCGCGGCATACGGAGTCGAAGCCCAACCCTACTCCGACCCCATCACCGGCCACCTGCGCCTGTCCATTTTGGGTAACGGTCACCTGGAGTAGATCATCCAGAAAAACAACCTACCAGCGGTGGTGCACCTGTTCGCGGATGTACCGCTCGTAAATGGTGCGCACTTTGGCTAAAGTTTCGTCACTCAGCGGTAGCAGTTCGGCAGCGCGCATGTTGTCTTCTGCTTGCGAGGGGCGTTTGGCTCCCGGAATCACACAGGTTACAGCCTCGAACATCAAAATCCATTTCAGCGCAAACTGGGCCATCGTCGCATCGGCTGGCTTTAGCGCCATCAATTCTTCGACTGCTTTCAACCCGGTTTCGTAATCCACGCCAGAGAAGGTTTCGCCCACGTCGAAGGCTTCGCCGTGCCGGTTGAAGTTGCGGTGATCGTCGGCCTCGAAGGTGGTGGTGCGGTTCATCTTGCCGGTGAGCAAACCACTGGCCAGCGGCACCCGTGCCAGGATACCGATCTGGCGTTTTCTGGCCTCCTGGAAAAACAGCTCGGACGGGCGATGGCGGAACATGTTGAAGATGATCTGCACCGTTTTGACATTGGGGTATTCGATGGCTTTGAGCGCTTCCTCGACCTTTTCCACGCTGACGCCGTAATGCTGGACTTTGCCTGCCTGCACCAGGTCGTCCATGATGCCGAACACTTCCGGCATGTAGTAGGCTTCGGTGGGTGGACAATGCAGTTGGACCAGGTCCAGCGTTTCAGTGTCCAGGTTTTTGAGACTGCGCTCGATAAACGCCGTCATCTTGTCCCGGTCGGCGTACCCCTCAGCCGTATGCGGGTCCAGGCGGCGGCCTGCTTTGGTCGCCACATAGATTGTCTCGCTGTGTTCCCGAAGCACCTGCGCGACCAGGCGTTCGCTGTGTCCGTCACCGTACACATCGGCGGTATCAATGAAGTTAACGCCCATGTCGATGGCGGTGTGCAGCGCGGCGAG
>JAADYV010000508.1 GCA_010092855.1 Chloroflexota bacterium
CCCGAAAAGGTTATTGGCGTCTATCGCTGGAACGATAGCCTGCAAGCCGGTATGCTGGCCGAAATCAGCCATGAGGAAGCGCTGGAGCCGTTTGTAGACGCGCGGAACACCAGTCTTTTGTTGATGGGGCTGGCGGCGCTGCTGGCGGTCGGGATTGGGCTGTATGCTTCCGGGCGCATTGCCGGTCCGATTACCGCTCTGGCAGGTGTGGCGACGCGCATCGCGAGCGGGGCTCTCGGCGAACGGTCACCCATCACGCGGCGAAATGAAACCGGCGTGCTAGCCGGGGCGTTCAATAACATGGCCGACCAGGTACAAGAGCTGGTTGGGTCCCTGGAACAGCGCGTTGAGGCGCGTACCGAAGACCTGTTCCTGACGCTCGAGGTTAGCCAGTTGGCCACCCGGATGTATCAGTCCGAGGAATTGCTGCCCCGTATCACTGAAACCATCCGCGAGCGATTTGGGCTGTATTACGCCCAGGTTTACCTGTTGGATGATGCCCAGCGCTATGCAGTGCTGGAGGCCGGTACGGGCGACGTTGGCCAGCAGTTGTTAGAGGCCGGTCACCGGTTGGACCTGGGTTCGACATCCATCGTCACCCGCACAGTGCAGACCCGGTCCCCGGTGTTGGTAGCCGATACGCGCGCCAGCGACATCCACATGCCCAACCCGCTGCTGCCCCAAACCCGCTCCGAAGTGGCGATCCCGCTCATTATTGGTGACGAGGTACTCGGCGTGCTGGACATGCAGGCGGCGGAGGCCGGCACCTTCAATCCCGAAAACGTTCCGGTCTTTGAAGCGCTGGCCAGCCAGTTGGCAACCGCACTGTTCAATGCCCGTCAGTTTGCTGCGACCCAGCAAGCTATTGACCGGGCCGACCAGATCAACCGCCGTCTGACACGCCAGCAATGGGAAAGTTATCTGGGGCGTGCCCGTAAAGGGCAGGCCATCGGTTATGCCTACGATTTGCAGACCGTTGAGCCAATAACCACTCCTATGCATGAGGATGATGGCAGCAATGGCCACCTGATCCGGCAAGAAGTCTCGCTAGCAGGCGAGCCGATCGGCGTGATTGCCATTAATGAGGACAGCGAGCGCCAGTGGTCGCGCGATGAATATGCCCTGATCGAGGGCGTGGCCGAACGCCTGGCGCTGGCCGTCGAGCAGTTCCGCGCTTTCGACCAGACGCAGGCAGCACTGGGGATAACCGAGCGTCAAGCAGAACGCCTGGTCACGCTGAACGAGATGGCGCGCGAGATGAGCGCCGCCGCTGATCTCGAGGAAGTGTACAAAATCGTGGCTGCTCGTACCAGTCAGGTAACTGCCAGTGACCGGACCAGTCTGGGCCTGGTACTGCCGAACGGAAAAACTGTAGAACTCTACAGCCTGGACGGGGTTGAGGGCGCTCTGCCGATGGGCACCCGCATCCCAGTCGATGGGACGATGATGGGGCATGTTATCAGCCTGCGCGATCTGATCAACGTGGGGGACATTCGCACCCTGGATTTCCCCGAAACCCGCCAGTTGGCCGAACATGGGTTGCGCTCCAGCGTCAGCGTGCCGCTGATTGTTGGCGACGAGGTGCACGGTGTGCTGAATATTGGCAGTCGCCATCTGAATGCCTACGATGAGCAAGACGAAGTGCTGATGCGACAGATCGCGTCGCTGCTCAGCGCGCAGTTGCAGAGTTATGAATTGTTCGACCAGGTACAGACGCGCGCGGCTGAGCTGGAAACCGTGTCCGAAATTGCTGCGCAGACTTCCACTATTCTTGACGTTGATGAATTGCTGTGGACGGTGGCAAACCTGACCCGAGAGCGCTTCGATCTCTACCATGCGCATATCTACCTGCTGGACGAAACCCAGGATGTTCTGCGGCTGGCGGCGGGCTCCGGTATAGCCGGACGCGAGATGGCCCGTGCTGGGCACCGCATCGTGGCCGGCAGTCCTACCAGTCTGGTGGCGCGCGCAGCCCGCAACAACGAGAGTGTTATCGTCAACAATGTGAACCGCGCCCCCGACTTCCTGCCCAACCCGCTGCTGCCCAATACGCGCTCGGAATTGGCTGTACCGATGGTGGTAGGTGGACGCGTGATCGGCGTGTTGGACGTGCAGGCTGACGAGGTCAACCGCTTTACTGAAACGGACGCTGCAGTGCAGACGACGCTGGCGGCCCAGATTGCTGCCGCTGTCAACAATGCGCGCACGTTCGCCGAAGTGGAACAACTGCAGGGCGAAACGTCAATGTTGTACGACGCCAGCCAGCGCATTTCCACCGCGACGGAGATCAACGAACTGATCGCCGCAGTGGTCGAAGCCGTGCATGTACCGGCGATTAACCGCGCCGTGCTGTTTGGTTTCGAATATGGCTCCGATGGTGAGGTCGAGGTCGTCACCGCCATCGGTAACTGGCACAGTGGAGAAGGCTCACCCCCAACCCCGGTTGGCCGCCGCTATGATCTGGACCAGTTCTCCGCGATGCGGTTGGCATTGACGGATGAACCGTTGTTCTTTGACAACGTCCAGCGTGACGAACGCATGGACCCCAACATCATTGAAGTGCTCGTCCGGCAGAACATTCTGTCAATTGCCGTGCTGCCGCTGTGGTCTGGTCGTCGCCAGGTGGGGTCGCTGTTCCTGGAAACGGAAGAACTACACCGCTTTACGGACGAAGAGGTTCGCCCGTTCATTACCCTGGCCAGCCAGATGGCCGTCGGGTTGGATACGCTGCAACTGCTGGAGCAAACCGAACGTCGCGCCGCTGAACTGGCGACGGTGGCCGAGGTGAGTGCAGAAGCCTCAACCACACTCGACCCCGACAAGCTGCTGTGGGACGTGGCGAACCTGACGAAAGAA
>JAADYV010000509.1 GCA_010092855.1 Chloroflexota bacterium
CAGCAGCACCATCGGTGCGCTGGCGGAATTGCTGCTCGACCAGGGGGTGGTGTACCTGTGTGCGTGGGGGCCGGACTGCGAGCGCGTGCACGACATCGCGGACGAGCGCATCGTCTGGCGTGAGTTGGAGATAGAGCCGAAACCGCCGGTAATCATGACCACCTGGCACACGGACGATACCCTGGACGATATGCTGTGGTTTTTGCTCAACGTGGCTGATCCTGATCCCGCTTACGAGCCAACATGCCATACCCGGCTGGCGCTGTGTATTGACAATCCTTCCTGGGCCGAGCAGATCGAACGCCGCTTGAACGATCCCCAAACACTTAATCGCGAGATGCGCGAATCATGAGCGACACGCCCCCACGCTCAAAGCGACAGCGCTGGATATGGCGGATCAAGGTATTCCTGTTGTTGCTGGTCAGCGTACTGCTGGCGCTGTTCTATCTCGCCTACCCGCTGTATACTGCTTTCCTCCACACCCATCCCGGCCACAACCTGCCGGACGACTCACCTGCCGATTGGGATTTGCCATACGAAGACGTGAGACTGACCACCGCCGACGGGCTGGAGCTGGCCGCATGGTATATTCCACCGCAGAACGGCGCGGTGATCATCCTGCTGCACGGCCTGGGCGCGAACCGGGGCTATGCGCTGTCGCATGCCACGTACCTGGCCGAAGCGGGCTACGGCAGCCTGCTGGTCAGCGTGCGCGCGCATGGGGCCAGCGATGGTGATCGTTACCCGCTCGGACGGCAGGCGGCGGTCGAGGACGTGCTGGCCGCGCTGGATTTTGTGCAGGCCCAACCGGACGTGGAGCACATCGGTGGGCTGGGGTTTTCGCTGGGCGGGATACTGCTGCTGCAAGCGGCGGCCCAGGATGAACGCCTGGAAGCCGTGATCGCGGATGGTCCCGGCGGCTCGACGCTGGATGACCTGTGGCTGGGCACGGTCTGGGACTACCTCATGCTGCCCGGTTACCTGGTCTACCTGGGCGGGACGCGCGCGCTGGACGGGGACGATTCGGAGGTGGTGCCCGTACAATCGAACCTGCACCAGATCGCGCCACGCCCGGTGTTTCTGGTAGCGGGGGGCAACGACTGGGCGGAAGTGCGCGGTGTCGAACGCTATTATGAATCCGTGGGAGCACCCAAACGCTACTGGGAAGTGCCGGACGCGGGGCACATCGGCGGGTACAGCCGCCACCCCGACGAGTACGCGCGCCGAGTGCTGGACTTCCTGGACACGGCGTTTTTCCCCGCAGAATAACTCGCCTGGCTTCCCACGATCCCGGTATAATCTCCGCTATACGCGCCGCACCACCCGCCAACCACATCACCTATTCGGGAAGGAACAACACGTCATGCAGCCCTTTACGATCCACAGCAAAGACTTTCAACCCAACACGTCGATTCCGATCCGGCACACCTGCTCCGGCGTGGATGAATCGCCCGCGCTGACCTGGAATGAGCCGCCGCCCGGCACCGAAAGCTTCACCCTCATCTGTGACGATCCCGACGCGCCGCGCGCCGAACCCTGGGTGCACTGGGTCATTTTCCGCATTCCAGCGAACGTGCGCGGGCTGCCGCAAAATGTGGCCAAACACGAGGAACTGCCCGACGGCTCGCGCCAGGGCAAAAACGATTTTGGCAAGGTCGGCTATGGCGGACCCTGCCCGCCGGTTGGACACGGGCCGCATCGCTACTTCTTCCGGCTGTATGCGCTGGACACGCTGCCCGACCTGGCGGCAGGCTGCACCAAAGCGGAACTGCTGGCCGCCATCGACGACCACATTCTGGCGGAGACACAACTCGTCGGCACTTTTGAGCGGGCCTGAGATCACAATACTGACCCCCACCATTGGCCACCGCGCCACCATCCGCACGCCCGGACCACCACCCGGGCGTGTTTTTGTCTATGTGCTGTAGCTCGGTTTTTCCGGGTTTTTTGCGGATTTTTACAATGGTTCTATGTAAAAATGGTCACAGTTGCCAAAAAAAACGGGTTCAGGCTATAACAGGACTATCTGAAAATGGTCCTGTTTGGGCTGGTATGCAACACTGAACCCAAAAACAGGCGCTGGCGACACCGTGGCAAGCAAGCGTAAGCCGTCTGTGGGACTTGCGGGCCCGGCGTTCGAGGTGTTGCACGTGTTCAACCGACACTCAAAGTCGGCGATCAAACCGACTACCGTCAATTAACCAGCAGCGGAGCCGCTATGGCCGAACGCATTTTCCCTCCTCACCTGGATACACAGGAAACATACGACTTGCTGCTAGACACCATCCGGCGTGTTCAACACCTGATCCCGTTCGACAGCGGTGGTGTGATGTTGTACGAGCCGGAGTCACAGACGCTCACCCCGCAAGTCTACCTGTGCGAAGCAACCAATACCCCGGTGCCGATTCCGTTGGGATCGGGCGTGATCGGGCGTGTAGCGCAGCGGCTGGAACCCGAACTGGTGAACGACATGTACGATCACCCGCGTACCCTGTTCATCGATCCAGCCTCGCGCGCCGAACTCGCCGTACCGATTGCCATTGACGACACGCTGCTGGGCGTATTCAACGTGGAAAGCCACCACGCCGACACCTTCACCACCGCACACCTGGAACTGCTGCAAGCGCTGGCCGACCAGGTGGCGCACACCATCAGCGCCCAGCGCGCGCGTGACGACCTCCACGCCGAACGCCAGCGCCTGCTCGAAGACCGGCACGCCCGCCAGCGCGAAACCGAAGCCCTACAGCGCCTGGCGACCATCACCAGCGCCACGCTCAACCTCAACGAGATGCTGAGTAATGCGCTGCGCGAAGCCGCCGACTTTTTGGGCTGCGAAGGCGCACAGCTCCTGGTGCCCGATCACGTCACGTACCAGTTGCGCGTGCACGAATCGTCGGTGTATGGGTTGGCGCGAACCTGGCCGCTGGACGCCTGGCCGCTGGATGGGCCGGGTTACCTGGTGGACGTGTACCACACCGGCTACCCGTATATCAGCCAGACACCACCGCCAGACGCCGGGCCGCACTGCCGCAATGTGCTCGCCTGCCCGCTCAACACACGCTCCCGTACCCTGGGTGTGCTGCACCTGATCAACCAGCGCTCCGGGCGTTTCAACGAAGCTCAGATCGAGCTGGCCCAGACCATCGCTAACCAGGTGGCGGTCAGCATGAGCAGCGCCCAGATGTTCGCCGCGGAACGCCGCCGCGCCGACATGATGGGCCAGATCAACCGTGTCAGCCAGGAAATCTACGCCACGCTCGATGTCCAGGTGCTGCTGCGCAAGACCGCACACGGCATCCACCAGGTCTTCGGGCACGAAGCAGTGTACATTCTGCTGCTCGACCCGGAGCGGCAGATGGTGCAGGTACGGGCCTGCGCCACCAGCACCCCCGAACTCAACGTCACCAACGAGTTGGTGTTCCCCGTGACCGACGGCGTCATCGGGCGCACGATCCGCACCAACCGCACCCAGATAGTGCCCGATGTGCGCAACGATCCCGACTATTTCACGCTGGAACCCAATCGGCGGTTGCAGAGCTGCCTGACGGTGCCGCTGCGCGAAGGTGAACAGGCCATTGGCGCCATCGACATTCTCTCGACGCAGATCAACGCCTTCACCGACCTCGAACGCGACGCGCTGGAGACACTGGCCAACCAGGTGAGCATTGCCCTGCAAAACGCGCGCCATTATGACGAAGCCCAGCGCCGCCTGCTGGAGCAGAGCATCGTGCACCAGATCGGCCAGGACCTGACCGCCATCCTCGACTATTCTGAGCTGGTGCAGGCCATGGTCCAGCACATGAACCGCGCATTGAACGCTTCCGGCTGCCTGGTGGGGCTGTACGATCCCGACCGTGACGTGGTGCACGTCGAGGGCGACTATCGCGCCCCGCACCATCACGAAACGACCGAAACCCTCAGCCTGGGCGCTGAGCTGAACCTGCACAACCATCACGCCATGCGCGAGGCAATCGCCACCCGTCGCCCCGTCACCGTCTACCGCGACGATCTCGACGCCCCTGCCGCCGCGCGTGCCCTGCTAGAAAATCTGGGCGACAGCAGCCAGTTGATCCTGCCAATGGTGGCCGGGGATCGCGTCTTGGGTGTGGTCGACTGGACGGATATGAGCGAAGGGCGCGTCTTCACCCCCAGCGACATCCAACTGGCCCAGACGCTGGTCGCGCAGGCCACCATCGCCTTCGACAACGCGCTGCTGTTCCGCGAACTCGAAAACCGCGCGCGGCAACTGGCCGAAGCCAACCGGCTCAAGAGCCAGTTCCTGGCCACCATCAGCCACGAGCTGCGCACCCCCATGAACAGCATCATCGGCTTCAGCGACACCCTGCTCACCGGCCTGTATGGCGAGCTCAACGAGAAGCAGATGAGCCGCCTGGAGCGCATCCGGCGCAACGGGCACGGGCTGCTGGACCTGATCGATGACCTGCTGGACCTGAGCAAGATCGATGCCGGGCGCATGGAGTTGACGTTCGAAAGCGTGAGCATCGACAGTGTGGTGGCCAGCGTCGCGCAGTCGATGGACGCCCAGGCCGCCGAGCGCGGGCTGGCGCTGCACATTGCCATTCCGCCCGACCTGCCCCCCCTCTTTGCCGACCCGCAGCGCACCGGCCAGATCGTGACCAACCTGTTGTCCAACGCCATCAAGTTCACGCATGAGGGCAAAATCACGATCAGCGCGACGCAGACCACGCGCCGGGGCCAGCCCGTGGTCGAAACAACGGTGGCCGACACCGGCATTGGCATCCGGCCCGAACACCAGCAGATCATTTTCGACGAGTTTCGCCAGGCCGACGGCAGCACGACCCGCACCTACGGCGGGACCGGGCTGGGGCTGGCGATCTGCAAGCGGCTGGTGGAGATGATGGACGGCGCGATCTGGGTCGAGAGCGAGTTTGAAGTGGGCAGCCGCTTCACGTTTGTGTTGCCGGTGGCTCAAGACCCCGCGCCGGGCGAGACTCACGAATAGCACAGGGTGCGGCGAATGACACTGCGACACACAATTGCGATTTCGGCCAATAGCCTGTCGATGGGCATTGCCATCGGCCTGATCTTTGTGACCCTGATCCAGCCGCGCCGCGCGCGCATCAACTGGTGGTTTGCGCTGTTTCTGTTCTGGCTGGGGATGTGGGCCTATTTCACGATGGCGCGCATCGTGCCGGACATGAGTCCGCTGAACGAAACCAGCAATTTCTACGTGCTGTTCACCGGCCTGACGCTGACGCCCATCTCGCTTTACTTGTTTGTGATCGCGCTGGTGCGCACCGAAGACCCCATCGCGCACGCGCTGCGCTGGTGGTCGATTGTATTTGGCGTGAGCCTGGTGCTGCTGCTGTGGCTGGATGCCGCCGTCGACTATCGCCAGGGCCAGAACGAGCTGGGCTTCGACCTGCGCTGGCCGGGTTACATCGCGCTGGGCCATATCGCGTTGTATGGCGGGTTGGCGTGGCTCTACCTGCGCACCAGCGACGACGACGACGCCCAACGGCTGCTGCTGCCGGTGAGCATCCTGCTGGTAGGCTATGGCAGCAATCTCGTGCTGCCGCTGCGCGTGGTGCCGTTTGACATTGTGCTGACCACCCTCTCCGCCGTGCTGATCGGCCATCATGTGCTGCGCTGGCAGTTGTTCATCCCGCTCAGCGGGGCCAACGAACAGCTCCGTCGCGCCAACACCGACCTGCGGCTGGTGATCAGCGACCTGGCCAACGAGAAGGAGCGCACCGAGCGACTCAACGCCGAGTTGGTTGAGGCCAACGCGTATAAGAGCCAGTTCCTGGCCAACATGAGTCACGAGTTGCGCACCCCGCTTAACTCGATTGTGGGTTACAGCGAACTGCTGGTCAAGGGCATCTACGGCGACCTGAGCGACCGCCAGTTCGACCGCATCGAAAAAATCCACCGCAACGGCCTCAACCTGCTGGCGCTGATCAACGACATCCTAGACCTGAGCCGGATCGAGGGCGGGCGGCTGGAACTCAACCTGAGCACGGTGCGCGTGGGGGCCATGATCGACGGGCTGATCGCCACTGTCGAGCCGCTGGTGGGCAACAAGGAATTGACGCTGGAAACTGACATCGAAGAGCCACTGCGCCTGGTGCACGCGGATGAACTGCGCGTGCGGCAAATCCTGCTTAACCTGCTGACCAACGCTGTCAAATTCACGCCTTGGGGCCACGTCAAGCTCTCGGCGCGCAATGTGACTGTCCGCGACGGGCAAAGCGACAACTTCGAACTGCCCATGATCGGCTGGCTGGAAGACCGCGAGTGGCTAATCCTGAGCGTGGACGACACCGGTATCGGCATCGCGCCCGAAGACCAGGCCAACATTTTCGACGAGTTCCGCCAG
The DNA here is from genome assembly GCA_010092855.1 of Chloroflexota bacterium. Taxonomy (GTDB): domain Bacteria; phylum Chloroflexota; class Anaerolineae; order Aggregatilineales; family Aggregatilineaceae; genus TC-15. The sequence continues at coordinate 6,362 of JAADYV010000509.1, forward strand.
GTGGACGGCACGCCCACGCGCCAGTACGAGGGCGTGGGGCTGGGGCTGGCCATCTCCAAGAAGCTGGTCGAGCTGCACACCGGGCGTATCTGGGTCAGCAGCCAGCCGCAGACCGGCAGCACCTTTTTTGTGGCGCTGCCCGCCCAGGCCGAATTCGACACGACCACTGTGCGCACCAAACCCAGTTTCAAGCTGGATGACGTGGTGGCCCAGGTGTTGATCGTGGAAGACAACGACGAAGCCGCCCATATCCTGACCGAAACACTGGCCGAAGCCAACCTGCTGGCCGTGCGCGCTACCAACGCCGCCACCGGCCTGGCGCGTATCCACGAGAGTCGCCCCGCTGCGATCCTGGTCGACGTGCTGATGCCCGACCTGGGCGGGTGGGCGGCCATTCGCCAGTTCCGCAGCGACCCGGCCAGCGCCGATATACCGATCCTGCTGACGACCGTGCTCGACCAGCAGCCGACCGGCTTCCCGCTGGGGGCCAGCGTGTGCGTCTCCAAGCCGGTCCAGCGCGACCAACTGCTGACCGCGCTGGCGCACGTCCAGCACAAGGCCATCGACAAGCCGGTGCTGGTGGTGGATGACGACCCCGACGAGCGCGACATGCTGTGCAAGTTCCTGGAAAGCGAAGGACATCCCCCGGCGACCTGCACCGATGGGACGACCGTGCTCGACTGGCTGGACCAACCCGACAACGAGCCGGGCCTGGTGCTGCTGGACCTGATCATGCCCGATATCAGCGGCTTCGAGGTGTTGCAGCGGATGCGGGACGAGCCGCGCCTGGCCGAGGTGCCGGTCGTGCTGCTGTGCGCTACCGAAATGAGCGGGAACGATCATGTTGCGCTGCACGACCACATCGCGCGCGCCATCCAACAACGCCCCCAGACCGACGCCGACCTGGTGGCCCGCTTGCAGGCCTTGCTCCAAATTCCCCAAGCAGGAAACGGGCGATAGGCTATAATAGGACCTGTTGTGTGTGAAGTCTCCAATGGGGAAGATGCCTATGTCGATTGACGCTGGCAGCATCCTG
>JAADYV010000510.1 GCA_010092855.1 Chloroflexota bacterium
CCGGCCAGCACCAGGTTTTCAATTTGCACATCGAGGTCGAAGTTTTCGTCCGTGTTGTCACCGTCCAGGCGCAGGTAGACAAACACCCGGTCATCATCAAAATCGCGCGGATCGTCGGGGACCACCCCGGCTACCGGGATAATGCCGCGTCCGTCTTTGCCGGTGCTCTCGGCGATCAACTGCTCGGCCCACAGCCCAAAACTGTTGATTTGCGGTGAAGCCACCAGGCAGACTTTATCTCGCCCGACAGCATCCAGATAGCCCATGATCGCGCCTAGCCAGGCGGCAGGGTTGGCCGACGTCGGTACACTGGGGCGGCAAGCGGTAGCCATGTTGCGCGCGCTGGCCAGCAACCGACCAAGGTCCAGGCCCATGATGGCTGCCGGAACCAGCCCGAAATAGCTTAGGACGCTGTAGCGACCGCCGATGTCTTCTGGATTCAGGAACAGGTATTTGAAACCCTGCTCGTTGGCCAGATCGTGAAGCTTGGAGCCCGAATCAGTTACGGCACAGAATTGCTCGCCCGCTTTTTCCCCGTGCCTGGCCTGTACTAGGCTGTAGAAATGCTTGTACAGCGAGAGCGTTTCAATCGTCCCGCCCGACTTGGTAGACACGATGAACAACGTGTTGTCCAGGTCGATGGCTTCTGTTGCCAGCCGGATCGCCTGGGGATCGGAGGTGTCCAGCACTATCAGCTCGGGGAAGTTGTCCAACACACCAAACGTCTTGCGCATCACCTCCGCCGCCAGGCTGCTGCCGCCCATGCCCAACAACAGGGCGTGCGTATACTCGCGCGCCTTGACATCCTGCTGCAAGGTGTGCAGAGGGGTATAGAATGAGTCATCAGCGTTGACTACGTCCAGCCAGCCCAGACGAGTGGTGATGATCTGCTGGTGGAAGGACTCTTCTTTCCAGACTGACGGGTCTTTATCCCAGATGCACTGTACGATCTGGTCTTCGCCGAGTTGTTCCAGCGCCTCGCGCAGGTCGTATTCGTAGGCAGCCATAGCGATCTTCTGGCGCGCCATCACGCCGGTGAGAATGACCTGGCGCTTGCCATCGACGGTTTCGATCAGGCGACGGAAATCGTTGGCAAAGGCTTCGACACCATCTCCTTGTAACTGTCGGGACACAATATCCATCCGCACACCGACTTCGGCTAGCTTGTCGAAGATGCCCTGGGCCTGTTCAGCGCTGCTTTCCAGCGTGGCGGCAACTGTGCCGTGATCCATGAAGGCCGCAATCGTATTCACCGGCATGGTATTGACCGTATGCGGGCCGATCAGGGTATCGACGTAGTAGGTGTCAGGATAGCCAGGATTCTTGGTGCTGGTGCTGGCCCATAATGGCCGCTGGACACGCGCGCCCGCTTCCCGCAGCCGAGAAAAGCGCGCGCCGAGGAAGATTTCCTGGAATCGGGCATATGCCAGCCGTGCATTGGCGATAGCAGCCTGGCCCATCAATTCGCGGTTGACTTTGGCGTGTTCGAAGCCGCCGCGCAGCCGCCCGGCGCGAATGTTGCTTTCCAGGATGTTGTCCACCACCGTGTCGATGCGACTGACGAAGAAGCTGGCCACCGACGCGACCTGGGTTACATCCAACCCGGCGTCCAGACGGCGCTCCAGCCCGGCGATGTAGCGTTCAGTCACCTCGATATAGTTTTCCACCGAAAACAGCAGCGTGATGTTCACGTTGACTCCGGCGAAGATCGCTTCTTCAATGGCGAGTAGACCTTCGGGCGTGCCAGGAATTTTGATCATCACGTTTGGGCGGTCCACCAGGCTGAACAGGCGCATGGCTTCGGCCAGGGTAGTGTCGGTTTCATAGGCCAGCAGCGGTGAAACCTCCAGGCTGACATAGCCGTCTTCGCCGCCAGTCTGTTCGTAGACCGTCAGTAGCGCATCTGCCGCCGCCTGAATGTCTGCTACCACCAGGGCCTCGTAAATCTCGCTGGCTTCCAGGTCCAGCAACCCGGAAATCGCCTCGTCATATTCCTCAGTGTCTGCAATCGCTTTGGCGAAAATCGTCGGATTGGACGTCATCCCCACAATCCCATCCGCGATCAGCCGCTCCAACTCACCCGACGTCATCAACCCGCGCCGGATGTAGTCGATCCAAACACTTTGACCCAACTCCCGAACCTGGACCAGTGGGTTCGCTGCCATTCAAAAGCCTCCTAACCTCAAATAATAAATGCGACCCAGACTGTTATGCCTGGGACTGGATTCCTTTTTGTTCTATTGCCCGCACTTTATTATGACGCCGGACATGGCGTTCCTGGTCAGACTCAAAGGTGGCATTCACAAACGCCTCAACGATTTCGTGCGCCAGGGCTGGCCCAATGATGCGGCTCCCCACGCACAATACGTTCATGTTGTCGTGCTCAACACCCTGGTGCGCTGAATATGTATCATGGCACAGGGCCGCATATGCGCCAGGTACCTTATTGGCCGCGATGCTGGCCCCCACGCCGCTGCCGCACACGACAATCCCGCGCTCTGCCGCACCGTCTACCACGTGCTCGGCCACTCTCTCGGCAAAATCGGGGTAATCAACCGACACGTCGGCGTTGTCCGTACCCAAGTCGCTGACGTCATGGCCTTGCGCGCGAAGATACTCAACCACCGCTGCTTTGAGCGGATACCCTGCATGATCGGAACCGATAGCTATTTTCACGTTAAAACCACCTTTCGAGTAAGCACTCAGCAAATTATAACGCAAGCACATCCAAATAAAAGTCAAGCCCTGCCAATTCGCAGGGCCTGGGTCGTCATGTGCCGTATTGAGTTCCCCTGGTGGCCATGCTCTTTTATCCAGCGCCGGGATCAATCGTTCCCTGGGGTATGGGAGTATTGACTACTGGCGGCGCAGTGGCAGCCGGAGGCAGCGTTGGCGAACTGTCAAGCGGGGCATCGCTGCCTTCACTTGCGGCTGTATTCTGTACAGGTGCCGGCGCAACCTGCGCAGCCGCTGTGCTGCCGGCAGCGCACCGGAATCCCACCGATGGGCTGGCGCTGAGTGGGTCGGCACTCTGGCGGTGTACGCTGCGTAAGAATAAGGGCACCGTGTCCCAGCTTCCGCCCCGGATCACCTTCTGACTGCCGCCGCCGGTTGGTGGCCCCAGCGGATTCACAGTATCTCCAGAGCCATAGTACGTGGCCGAATACCAGTCGGACACCCACTCGGCCACGTTCCCGGCCATGTTATAGGCTCCATACCCACTCGCGCCGTTGGGGTAGGCCGTTACCAGGTCCGGGCTGTTCTCTACGCCGGAACGAGATGAGTTGGCCCGCGTCTCATCGAACTGGCCGCCCCAGGGATAGATTCTGTTTTCGGGGCCACGCGCGGCTCGTTCCCATTCCGCTTCGGTCGGCAGCCGGCGGCCAATCTCTTCACAGTAGGCGTTGGCTCCATACCACGTGACCAGGGACACCGGGCGCTCGTTGTTGGTTGCGGGGTTTACCACAGTGTATGTTCCACTGGTCGCGTCGTATGCAATCAGGCTTCTCTCAGCTTCCTCAGCGGTGGTTTCGACACACGGCTGCCCGTCACACCCATCCTTGTGGCTGTGTGGTCCCAGCGCGTTCAAAAACGCGACGTACTGGCCCAGCGACACTTCGTAAGTTTCGATCTGAAAGCTGTCTACGGTTGTGTTGCGGGTTGGGATGGCGTCCTCTACCATCTCATATGCACAGCCTGATGCGCCATAAAGGGAGCATTCATCAATGGCTTGCTGGCCTTCAGTGGGCGTGGTGCCCATCTGGAATATGCCACCATTCACCTGGACCAGCGGGGTGACAATGCTGTTCAACGACGCGGGTACGTCGGGCTGGCCGTCGGGAAATTCAATCTCTGGTTCGGGCAGGGCACCTGGCGGCTCCTCACCCGGCGTCACTACCGGGCTGGATTCGGTCACGCCAGAAGGCGCTGCGCCGGAGGATGCTTCATCATCAGTTGATGCACTATCATTCACCGGCGGGGCAGCGGCGGGTGGATCAGCCGGTTCGACGTTTACGGTAGGTGTACTACCAGCGCTGCCACCCGGCAGCGGGGTTTGTGTAGGGGTAGCTGCCGGTACAGGGTTTTCGGCCCCTAACGGCGGATCGCCGGGCGACGAGTCTCCCCCATCAGGACCCGGCAACAGGTCGTCTGATTCCACACCGGAATCGGCGGGCAGGCTCCCATTGCCCGGCGCTGCGGTTAGTGTTCGTTGCGCAGCGGCCTGCTGTGTACTGATGAATTGCTCAGTCGCATTGGGCAGAATATCAGCGTCTGGTCCTGTTTCGGTAGTATCCTGAACGATCAGCTCAGGCGTTGCTGTTTCATCATCTTCCAACGCCGGGAACGCGATTGCGCCAAAGGCATACATCCCAACACAGACCACCGCCGCCATCCCCAGCCCTAACATCAAACCCATCATCAACCATTGCCAGCCTGAATCCCGTGTGCGGCGACGCAGGCTGCCATAGTCACTTCTCATTGGAAAAACTCCTTACTCCTGAATGATCCAGTCCACACCAACCGGGCCGGACCTTTTCCAATGATACCGTCCCACCGGGCGAAGACCAAACGATTGGCCTACGATTCATCGGCGGTCACCTGCGCCTCGGCTTGTTCGCGCAGGCGGCGATAGGTAGCCTGCAACGTGAGCGCATCTGCGACATGGAATGGTTCCGGCGCTTCGACGGCTACACTCCCCTGTACATCAAAGTCCACCAGCGCTTGCAGCAGCTCCTGGTAGCGCAGATCGGCTTCGTTCAGCGGCAGGTGATGCCGTTCCCCGCGCGGGCCATAGGCAATGCCGGACATGTGGGCGTGCAGCGTTTCCAGCCCGTCACGACCCAGGCGGTCCTGCACAGCCTGCAAAATGGCCACAAATTCGTCGTAGCTATTGTCGGCACCGCTGCGCGCGTGCAGATGTGCGAAATCAATGCAGGGCAGCACACCGGGAATCTCCTGGCTGAGTTGCAGGATTTCGTCCAGGGTGCCGAACACAGCAACCTTGCCCATCGTTTCCGGACGCAGTGTCACGTCCACGCCTTCTTCGTCGAGAATACCGCGTATTTCGAGCAACTTCTCCTTCACCCGTTCGTAAACTTGTTCAGGAGGTTGGTTGTGATACGACCCTGGGTGGAACACAATGTCGCGCGCGCCAGCCAGATAGCCCTTGCGGGCAGCGGCCAACAGCCGCTCGTCGCTCTTGCGCATCAACTCGTCGGTCTGGCTGTTGAGGTTGATATAATATGGGGCATGGATGCTGAGCGAAATGCGATACTGTTCGGCAATAGCCTTGATCGCGGCGCAGGTTTTATCGGACACGCGCACGCTCTGCACCCAGGCGATCTCCAGGTGATCCATACCCAGCACACGCATATGCTCAACGGCAGCCGGTGTGCCGGATTTTGGTGCTGTTTGTGGGCTGCCCACCGTTCCAAAGCGGAGCGGGTCAGTGGTCATAGTCTAAAACATCCTTTCGAATAGTGAGCGGCAGTAAGCTGCCAAAAGGAACCAGCATGTCTCTTAACGTTACCAACGGACGACGCGATCTTGCCCTGGCCTTTGTTGCGTTTGTGGTGGCGTTTGCCTTGTGGCAAGTCGCAGCGCTGTCGTTCATGATGTATCCGTTTCGCCTGTTCGTGACCATCATCCACGAACTGGGGCACGGCTTGAGCGCGCTGTTGACCGGTGGCGAATTCGTTGAGTTCGAAGTCAGCAAAAACGGCGCAGGGCTGGCCAAAACCCGTCCCGGTGCGCGTTTCATCATCATCCAGGCCGGGTATCTCGGTACGGCGATTTTCGGCGCGCTGTTGCTGTTCGCCACCAACCGCACCAAACGTCCCGGCATGGTGGCCATTGTGGTGGGCATGTTCATCGCCATCCTCACCTTGCTGTTTTCGGGCATCAGCGTTTCGCAACTCGGCCTGTTCGAAACCGTGATCGTTGTCGCCCTGATTATAGTGTCGCTGTTCCTGATCCTCACAAGAGAAACCGACGAAGGACGTTACGTTGGCCTGGGCGTGGGCGCGCTGGCCGGGGCGGGGTTGCTGCTGTTTGCCGGTGGTAACCAGGACAACACGCTGCTGACGGTAGTGACCGGCGTATCCAGCGGCGTGGCGCTGATCTTGCTGGGTTATTTCGCCACGCGCGAAGCGGTGGTTGTCACGTTGAACTTCCTGGCCTTCCTGACCGGGTTGCAGGCTATCACCGATGCGTGGGTGCTGCTTAAGATCGTCTCACTGCCGGAGTCGCTCATCCCTAACAACGATGCTTCCTCTATGGCGCGTGAGTTCTGGGGGCCTGCGGGCATGTGGGCCATGATCTGGATTATGCTGGATGTGTTGATCTTCGGGGCGGCGGTCTACTTCACCTTTATTCATCCCATGCGCCAGCAGGCTATTGGCACCGGCAGCGCTGCAGAAGAGGCCAAAACGGCTGAGCCAGAGAGCGTGCCGGGCTAGCGGTCAGGCCGAGTCGATGGCGGGGTTGTCTGAATCGTCAGTTTCAGAAGCGGAGTCTTCTGGGCCAAAAATCGCGTAGATCACGACCCCCAGTGACGCAACCAAAATGCTGCTGACCAGCGCGATAGCCTGCAGCCGGCCCAACATCGGGCGCGCATCGTCCGGGCCGGGATGACTGCCAAAACCCAGCACATCAGCCAGCCCGGCAGCGGCAGCGGCCAGCAGCCCGGTCATGGTCAGGCGGATACCGATGTCCTGGGCCAGCGTATTGCGCAGGCCAGCGTAAAAGGATCGCTTGACGAAGATGTACGCGGCCAGAAACAGGACGCTGAACCCGGCCAACAACACCAGGACTTGCAGCACCCCCACACCCTCGGTTGTTTCCAGGCCAATGATGCCCGGAAACAAACCGATCAGTGCGATCACAACACCAAGCGCTCCCAATGTGATGGTGAATTGTGTGTATCGTTCCATGTCACGTTTCGGGCAGGCTGGCCCGCAGTACACGCAAGGAATTACCGCTCAATACTGCTGCTACATCGTCCGGCGCATAACCTCGTGCCGCTAGAGCCGTGCCGATCTGCCACAGGTCGGTGATCGTTTCGAACTCCGCTGGCGTAGATTCCGCGCCAAACCCACCGTCGAAATCACTGCCCAGCCCGACATGCCGCGCGCTGCCCGTCACCTGGCAGACATGATCGATAGCGGCGAGGACGGTGTCCATCGTCGCGGCATCCTTGCGATCCCAGCGTTTCCACCCCTCGACCAGGAACAGGTTGTAGGGGATGATGCCGATGACGCCGTCCCGTTCGCCGATGCCGCGAATGATGTCGTCCGACAGGTTGCGATCCGGGCGATCCTTGCGGAAGCGCAGCGGGTTGGCGTGCCCGGCGATGATCGGCCCCTCGTAGCGATCCAGGGCTTCCAGGCAGGCTTCGGGGGCCATATGCGAGAGGTCAAGGATTATGTTGAAGTCGGCCATGACCTCCAACAGTTCGCGGCCCAGGTCGGTTAGCGGTCCGAGGGCTTTGGTCCCTCCGCTGTACCGGGTTTGGGTCCAGGCCGGGCCGATGATGCGCAGCCCACGCGCGTACCACTCCTCAACCTGCGGCGGCTCCAGGATGGGGTCCGCGCCCTCCATCAACAGCACCAATCCCACGTGGCGATCCGCGAACTCGGTGCCGTCTTTCCAGGTGGCCAGCACCGCGTCCAGTTCGGCCCGGGTGCGCACCAACCGAACGCGCTCGTTTTCGCCCGCCAGCCGGTGATAGTAGTCCATTTGCTGGCTGCCGTTGCGGTAGGCTTCCTCCGGCGTCTCGTACAGGATTTTTTCGTCTGGATAGAGCTTGGTCCAGGCAGGCGAAGTGAAGATTGTGGCGTTGGCGACGGCCACCCGGCCCAGCAGCAGATCGGGCAGTCCCACCATGCAGCGGCCATAACGCCGGACAAACGTTTCGTCCGTTTCCAGGCGGCGTTTAGCCCAGGCGCTGCGCGTGAAATCTCGCCTGTGGTTAAGGGCATTCCAGGCAATATCCAGGTGGCCATCGTAAATGATATTTGCCATCTCACTCCCCCTCGTTCTGCTCAACGTCCAGCGCCGCGATCTGGTCGGCGATTTCGTTTTCAAGCAGCCGGATGCTGGTCGCCTCGCCATTCACAAACACGCTGGGCGTCCCGCTCAGATCCCGTCGCCGGAATTCGGCTTCAGCCTCGTCCAGTGTGCCCTCGACATAGTTATTGTCGTAACACTGGTCGAACTGTTGGCGGTCTAGCCCCAGGTTATCCACACCGGTTTTGATGCGGCGTTCGTCGAAGACGCGCAAGCGGAATTCGTCCTGCCAATGGAACAAGGCATCGGTCATCTCCCAGAACTGGCCTTGTTGCCCGGCACACAGCGCCGCCATCGCTGCCTCTTCTGCCCCCGAACCGATATGCCGCACCGGCACAAACACATACTGTACCTGCCCGGCAGCGATCTCGTCCAGCAGATTGGCGAACTGGCCGGTGTGCAAGTCCTGGCAGTGCGGGCAGGCATAGCTGGAGAAATCTTCGACCAGGACCGGCGCGTTGGGATCGCCCAGCCGCGGGAAATCTTGCGCCGTATAATCGCGTGGCAGTTCGGTATAACGCTCCTGTACGCCGTCTGGAATGGGCCCGTCCAGCGGCATGAAGTTGTAATACAGCAGCCCGCCGACCAGGATCACGCTGATCACAACAGATACGATGAACCAGACCGGCACCCGGCGGCTGCCACGCGCACCGGGCATACCAATCTGCCGGGCCAGGTCATCGAGCGACGACTGGTTACTCATGCGCTGCGCCACCGATCTACGTGTGCGATCAGGTCGGGCAGCGTGGGCAGTGTGGCGTCCGGCGTGACCTCATCGAACCCTTCTGGCAGAAACCGGCGCGGCTGTTCGATCCACACCCCGCGTATACCCGCCTGCTGCGCGCCCCACACGTCGAAGTACAGGCTGTCACCGACATAAGCGGCTTCCTCCGGTTGGAGTTCGAGGGCATCCAGCGCCAGGTGGAAAATCTCGGCGTGGGGTTTCCAGGCTTCAACATCGGCGGAAAACACCTGGTATTCCAGGTGTGGAGTCAGGCTATGGCGGTCCAGGTCGCGCTGGTGGATTTCACCGGGCCAGTGTGTGTTCGAGATCAGGCCCACGCGCAGCCCACGCTCGCGCAAGGCCCGCAGCGTATCCTCCGCTCCATCCAGTGGACGAACCCCCGCCTGAATTGCCGTCGTGTATGCCAGCGCCAGGTTATCAACCTGCTCAGTTGTCAGGCCATTCACACCCCAGTGTGCCGCCAGCCGGGTCAGGATGCGGTGCAGCTTGAGGTCCTGCATCGCATGGCCATCCAGGTTGCGCCAGATGTCCAACATGAAGTCCCAGGCAGTGTTAAGCGCATCGACTTCCGGCGGGAGCGTGTGCCCCAAATCGCGCAAAACGCCGTACACGCCGGCTGCGCCGAGTTTTTCCATATCATCCCAACCGCCGCCGGGCGGTCGATAGTGCAGCAGCGTGCCGCCCATATCGAAGATGACGCCGCGTAAGCTCATGCAGTCTGCTCTCCTACGCCAGCATAAAGCGCGCGATCAAGTGCGCGGAATGCACCAGGCTGTCGGTGTGGGTGCGTTCGTAGGCGTGCGAGGCATCCACGCCGGGACCGATCAGCGCTACCTGCGCCGCACCACCCGCGCGCCAGTAGGCTTCGCCATCGGACCCGTAGTAGGGGTAGATGTCCGGTTTGTACGTGATTCCGGCGTCATCGGCCAGTGTGCGCAGCTTGCGCGTCAGGTCGGTGTGGTAGGGGCCACCTGTGTCTTTGATGCAGATGCCCACGCTGAATTCGTCCGAGTTTTGCCCGTTGCCCACCGCTGCCATGTCAATGGCGACCAGCTCATGCAGACCGTCCGGCAAGCCATGCGCACCCCCGTGCCCAACTTCCTCGTAGTTGGCGATCAGGGTCGTCATCGTTTGGGTCGGGCGCAATCCCGCGACTTTGAGCGCCAGAAACGCGCCGTAGATCGCGGCGACACTGGCCTTGTCGTCCAAGTGGCGGGAGCGAATGAACCCGCTGTCGGTCACTTCCACGCGTGGGTCGATGAACACAAAATCGCCCACCTCGATGCCCAGGGCACGTGTTTCGTCGGCGCTGCATACGCGCTCATCAATGCGCACTTCCATTGTCTCGTCGGAGCGTTTGAGGTCACGTGCGTCCCGGTGAACGTGAACGCTGGCCTTGGTGGGCACGACTGTGCCCCGGTAGTGCTGGCCGGTTTGCGTCTGGACCGTGACGCCCTCGAATTCCACTGCGTTCCACATGAATCCGCCCAGCATGGTCAGCTTGAGCCGCCCAGTGGGTTTGATCTCTTTGACCATCAGGCCCAGCGTATCGATGTGGGCTGTCAGACCACGTGGCGCTGAATCATCGTCGCCAGGCCAGGTGATCACCAGTGCGCCTTTGACCGTTTGCTCGATCAACAGGTCATCGATCTCCAGCGCGGCAAATGCATCTTTTACCACAGCCACCGCTGCGGCATGATACCCGGTAGGGCTGGGTGTGTTCAGCAGGTCCACCAAAAAACCGATCATCGCATCTGTATCAAAATTCAGTTCGGGCATCATGCGCTCCAATATGTTTCGGGAGTTTACCGAGGCGGAGTATAACCCATGTGTGCCGAAACGACTATCGGGTGCGATGAGGCGATTATCGCGTGCTCACTCGACTGTTATGGTCGTCAGCACAACGGAACGCCCGATGATCTCGCCATCCGCATTCGTAACCGGCAGGCGATCTTCTGGCGCGGGCTGCTGCCACCAATACAGCGCGACCCACAGCTCATATTCGCCAGGGAGCACGCTTTCCGGAATGAGCAGGCCGTGATTGTCGCGGTAGAATGCGCCGGGTGCCCAGTTCTGCGTGTTCTCGAAGCGGTTGACAGGGAACGAATTGCGCTCAGCTACCAGCGTCCCGTCCGGTGCCATCAAGTACACGCCGATGGTGAAGCCTTCAGGGCCAACCGGGTAGATGTCCGGCGTGGGCGCGGTCTTTTCCCACAACAGCGAGACAGGCAGGACGTCTCCCGCCGCACGTGTTGCGCCGCCGGGAATGTCGTAGCCCACCAGGCGCAGGCTTTCACCAAATACTGCATCAACCGGCTGTTCTGGCCACGCGGTTGCTGTCGACGGGGGGGCAGATGTCATATCGAACAACACGGCGCGCGCCAGGTGGCGGTCCTGTGCATCGGAGGGGGGCTCTTCGCTGACGGGGAAAAAGTGCCGCGACAGGTAATGTTCCACCGGGCGGATTGATCCCGATACGTCTGGACCGCCGCGCACCACCAACCACAGCCGGCTATGGTCCTGCCCCAATTTAGTGAGAATAAGCGTGTTCGAGGGGTGGATCAGTGCTTCAGGATTGGACGAAATGAGCTGCGGCTCCTGGTCGTAGTTAAAACGTTGGCCCGGTGACCATGGCAGGGTATATACCACTGGTTCGCGGAGCTTGTAGAAATTCATGAAGAATTCGTTGTATTCGTAATCGCTGAGCACGATCACGTCGTCCGGTTGAACCTGCTGCTCCAGGTGATCCAGGAGGTTATGTGTAGGATCGAAGTCGCCGTAATACCGCGGGTCCTCGCGGATGGCACCCAGGCCAACGCCCACCGCGATTACGCTTGCCAGTGCCAATGATCCGGTCGTGACGAACGCCCACCGGCGATTTCCACTCTCCGCGCGCAGCCACCACACCAGCCAACCTCCCGCCAGAACACTCAGCCCAACCGCCAGTAGCGGCAGCCAGCCTGTCTTCCCGACCGCATAGACCCACGCCAGGTCAAGGGGCTGTTCGCCCAGCAAATCGAAGGATACGGTCAGCGGCGACCAGCGCAGACTCCACACGCCGTCTTCCCAGGGGATCACGGGCGGATTCTGCGCCGCTAGCGTGCCATAGTAGCTTTCGACCGCCAGCAGCGGATAATCCGTGACGGGTACCAGGATGCCGATTACCTGCACGCCGATGCTTACCACGCAAATTGCCCCGACTGCGATTCGCTGCCAGAGACGCGCGCCGTTTTCCAGCAGCGTGTCGAACACGGGCAGCAGCCACAGCGCTACAAATGGCGTCACCGGGACCAGGTAACGTGGTCCCCAACCTGCCCCGCCATACCACTGGTCGCCACGCACCGCTGCGTAGCCGACCGCGAAACTGATCAGCATGACCAGCGGCACCAGTATTTGGCGTTCGCGGTGTTCGCGCAGCAACCGCCGCCATCCGAAGAAACCAAGCAGCAGCACCGGCGAAAAAACCCACATGCTGCGCGCCGGGCTGAACATGTAACCGTTGATGCCCTCAAACGTTTGGGGCGCATTGTCACTTACTTGCTCCAAACGCAGCAGTAGCGAGTAGCGGTTCGGATCAATACTCAACCACTGGTCGGCGTTCATGGCCGTGATCACCAGCAGCAGCACCAACAGCATGATCCCGGCCAGGGCCAGCCACACCCGACGCGACGCCCGGACCTGGCCCAGACGTGCAGGCAGCGCTTCAACGACAATCACGGGGACGGTGAGCAGCCCGACTTCTTTGGTCAGCAGCGCACCCATAAACACCAGTACAAACAGGATCATGGCCAAAACCGGAATACGTCCGTCGCCAAGCCGCTGACGGGTGCGTTGCATGAGGTAAGCGCTTTGCAGGGCAAGCAAGGTGAACAGTGGCTCGCGGAAGAATGTGCGGCTGTAGGGCCAGGCGATGGTGCCCAACCCGAAGACCAGCGCCACCAGCACTGCGACGACGGGGCGATAGTCCAGCGCGAGGCCATAGGCGTAGAGCACTCCTGCCGTCAGCGCGGTGACGACGATGCTGAACAGCCACACCGTTTGCGCCACGCCTACGCCCGGTACCTGTTCGCCAATCCACACCAGGGGCGCGGCCAGCAGCGGTTGCAGCGGCTCGGTATCGGCGGGCGGTGGCGTCGCTTCCGCCAGGTTGATCGGTGGATAGGCGTCGAATTCGTAGTTCACGCGCAGGTCGCCGCGCCGTGCCATACTTTCGGTGGCGTCGAACAGGAACCACTCGTCCCGGCTGACCGCGTAGCCGTTAAACGTGAAGAAATAGACGGCGACCAGAAAGGCCACCAGCGCCACGCCCATCGACCAGCGCCGCCAGGTATCGACTATTCCCTCGTCGCTCATCGTTGTCTCGTTTCCGTTTTTTCTGCCAACAACTTACGATATAGGGTCGCCATATCGTTTACCAGGCGCGCGGCATCATACTGCGCCAGCATTGCAGCCTGGATTGCGGCTTGGTCGGTGTGGTAGTCTTCCAGCGCTGCGATGATGGCTTCGGCCAGCGCAGCAGGATTACGGGGGGCAGCCAGCCGTCCGTATTCGCCCCCCCGCAGCAAATCCGGCACGCCACCGACCGCCGTTGAAACCACCGGCACGCCTGCCGCCAGCGCCTGGATCACCGAGGTGGGTGTACCTTCGTTGTCCGAGGAGATGACCAGCAGGTCCAGGTCGCTGTAGACCGAGCGCAGGTCGCGCAGAAAGCCGGTGAATGTCACCGCCTCGCGTAGCCCCAGCGCATCAACGGTGGCTTCCGTCGCGGCGCGGGATTCGCCATCGCCCACAATCACAAAATGCGCGTTGGGGAACACGTCCCGCACGCGCTGCGCCATTTGCAGGAACAGGTTGTGATTCTTGATCGGCACGATCCGCCCCACGCTGCCGACCAGTTTCGCCTCCGGCGGAATGTTGAAGCGCGCGCGGAAGTCGCCCCCGTGACGCGGAGTCTCAGCGTAGGGCGTTAGCTCCAGGCCCAGCGGCACCACCTCGAACTTGTCACGCGGCGCAACGCGGTATTCGGTCGCCAGTTCGTCCGCCAGCGCGGGACTGATCGTGATCAGGCGGTCCGACAGGCGCGCGGTCAGGCGTTCCAGGGCCAGGAACAGGCGCGTCTTGGCCGGGTTGAAGTAACCATGCAGCACGTGCCCATGAAAGGTATGCACGCGCACCGGCACCCGCGCCAGCCACGCCGCCACCCGTCCCACGAATCCCGCTTTGGCGGTGTGGGTATGCACGATATCCGGCTGCTGCCTGCGCATCAAGCGCCACAGCTTAACCAGCGTCACCAGGTCCCGCAGCGGCGAGAGCGCCCGTCCCAGTTCGGGAATGATCACTGGCTGGATGCCACGCTCCTCGGCGAGATAGGCCATATCGCCTTCCTGCGGGCCGATGTTGCCGCAGACCAGCGTGCTCTCGAAGTCCGGTGGGCGCAGGCCATCCGTCAGCAGCGTAACGTGAATGGCCGGGCCACCCACGTTCAGGCGGGCGATGATGCGCAGCACGCGCACCGGGCGATGAGCAGTGTCAGGCATGAGATTTGTCCTCAGGGGGCACTGGGAGCAGCCGGGTCGATGAACAGGCGGTGCCACCACTCAAACGTGAGCAGCGTCCAGATGCGCTGGCCGTGATTACGCTGGCCGCTGGTGTGTTCGTCCAGCAGGCGCTGCACCGCCGCCGCATTGAAGTAGCCGCGTTCCAGCGCCGCCGGATCAAGCAAAACCTCGCGCGCGTAGTCCTTCAGGTTCTCACGGAACCAGCGTCCGACCGGCACGCCGAAGCCGTGCTTCTGGCGGTGGATGATGTCGTCCGGCAGCAGGCCAGCAGCGGCCTCTTTGAGAATGTATTTGGTGACCTTGCCGTTGAGCTTGAGATTGGCCGGAATGCGCGCCGCCAGTTCGACCAGCTTGTGATCCAGGAACGGCGCACGGGCTTCCAATGACGTGGCCATGCTCGCGCGGTCGGTCTTGACCAGTAGATCATCCGGCAGGTAGGTGGCCAGGTTCACGTCGAGCAACTGCGCGGTGAAGGCGCGTGAGTCGGCAGGATCAAACAACGCCGCGAAATGGGCGGACGGCGAAAGATCTTCTGTGCCATCAAACAAAGCCGCGATCTGCTCATCACTGAACAGGCGCACCCACGAAAAATACGCCTCGGCAGGCGGCATAGTCGCCCCACTCACGAAGCGCCGCGCCCGCTGTGCGATACCCCGGTACGAGGTTGCTTCCGGCAGCAGCCCGACCACGCCTTCGATCCCGGCGCGCAGCACACCCGGCAGGCGACGGTAACGCGCGGCGAGAGTGGCGGCGTAGAAGCGCTCGTAGCCCGCGAACAGCTCATCACCACCGTCGCCAGTAAGCGCCACCGTTACGAATTTGCGCGTCATTTTGCTGACGAGATAGGTGGGGATGGCCGAGGAATCGGCGAACGGTTGGTCGTGGTGCCACACCAGGAACGGCAGCAGGTCGATGGCGTCCGGCTCAACGATAAATTCGTGATGTTCGGTGTCCAGGTGTTCGGCGACACGGCGCGCGTGGGCCGTTTCGTCAAACGACTCTTCGCCCGTGAAGCCAATCGCAAAGGTCTTGACCTTTTCGCTTGTGTGGTGCGCCATGTACGCCACGATCAGGCTGCTGTCCAGCCCGCCGCTCAGGAATGCCCCCAATGGCACATCACTCAACAGCCGCAGCCGCACTGCCTCCTCGAACGTGGCGCGCAGTTCGTCCAGGTATTCGGCTTCCCGTGCCACCGGATCAGCGTCCGCAAATGGAGGCGGCGTCCAATAGGCATGGGTGGAAATGCTGCCGCCTTTGCACACGAGTATGTGGCCGGGGGGCAGCATCTGGATGCCGTCGAAGAACGTCAGCGGGGTCGGGGCATAACCATAAGCCAGCACCAGCGGCGTCAGGTGGCGAGCGGGACGGCGCGGGACGTCCGGGTGTCGCAGCAGCGCCTTGATCTCGGACGCAAATACCAGCCGCCGGTCGTCGTGGTAATAGTACAGCGGCTTCTGGCCCAGTCGATCTCGGCCCAGCACCAGCGCGCGCGCCGGAGCATCCCACAGCGCAAAGGCGAACATACCGCGCAGAAGCTGCACCATGTCCGGCCCCTGGCGCTGGTAAAGCGCGATCACAGCTGCGGCATCTGAACCGGAGCGAAACGAATACCCGCCCGCTTCCAGTTCCCGGCGCAAATCCGGGAAGTTGTACACCTCGCCGTTGTAGGCCAGCGTCACCGCGCCATCCGCGCTTTGCATGGGCAGCGCGCCGCTGGGCGAGAGGTCGAGGATGGCCAGACGGCGGTTGGCCAATCCACACGCGCCGGAAATGCTCTCGGCTCCCTGGTCCGGCCCGCGATGCACCAACGCTGCATTCATGCGTTCCAGCACGCCACGATCCACTGGCGCGCCGTCCAGGTTCAGGACCCCGCACAACCCACACATCAGCCGCGCTCCTCCAGTTCCCGGTAAATGGTCAGCGTGCGCTCCACCATCACGTCCGGGGAAAAAGCCTGCTCCAACCGGCGGCGGCCATTGGCCCCCCGCGCGCGTACTTCCGCCGGATTATTCAGCGCTGCACGTAATGCAGCGGCAATAGCATCGGAGTCGCGGGGCGGGACCAGCCAGCCCGTTTCGCCATCGACGACCACTTCCGGGATGGCGCTGACGCGGGTGGCGATGACGGGCACATGCAGTGCCATTGCTTCCAGGAACACCAGTCCAAACCCTTCCCACAGCGAGGGAGCCAGGAACACGTCTAGCGCGGCGAACACAGTATAGGGCTCGTCGCGCCAGCCGAGGAAATGCACCCGGTCCGTGAGTCCGAGGGTGCGCGTTTCGGCTTCCAATTCCCCGCGTAACTTGCCGTCGCCCGCGATGACGTAATGCGTTTCTGGCACCTCGTCGGCGATCTGGGCGAAACCGCGCAGCGCGTACACCAGTCCCTTCTGCTCGATCAGGCGGCACACCGACCCCACGATCAGCGCATCCGGTTCCAGCCCGACCAGTTCCGACAGTTCAGTGCGCGCACCCGGCGGCGCATCTACGCTGGCGGGATCAAGGCCATAGTGCACGGTCTGGATTTTGTCGGGCTGCACGCCCTCGATCTCGATGGTGAACTGGCGAATCGCGTCGGAGATAGCGATCCCGGCGTCGGTCCAGCGCCACAGCCCGCGATGCAGCAGGCGTATTGGCAGTTTACGGCGGAAGGCATCGTCGTTGTGGCGCGAACTGACTATATGGGGAACCTGTGCCCGGCGTGCCGCCGGAATGCCGTGCAGGTCGGCGTGCAGCAAGTGGGTATGCACAATGTCCGGTTGGCTTGCGCGCCAGCCTTGCGCCAGCCGCCGCCACAAACCGGGGTCGAGATGGCGATGAATCACGAAACGCTCGACGGGAATATCGAGCGCCTCAACACGGTCCACATACGGTTGTACCGGGTTGTCCGGCTCAACCAGAATCCAGAGCCGGGCATCCACGCCCCGCTGCCGCAATCCCGCCAGCAGCACCAGCAGATGCCCCTCGGACCCAGCAGCGCCGGTCATCTTCGACAGGTGAATAACGCGCATGGGCCGGTTATACCGCGCCGTTTTCGTACCAGGCGAGGGTGCGCGCCAGCCCTTCCTCGAAAGACACTATCACGTCATAATCCAACAACTCGCGGGCCTTGTCGATAGCTGCGCGGGAATGCCGCACGTCACCGGGACGGGGATCGACATGCACTGGCTCGATGCTTTTGCCCATGATTTTGTTCAGCACCGCGATCATGTCCAGCAGGTTGATGCGCCCACCGCAAGCCACGTTGAAGACTTCGCCGGAGACGCCGTCGGTGTGCATGGCCAGCAGGTTGCCGTGTACCACGTTGTCGATGTAGGTGAAGTCGCGCGACTGCAAGCCATCACCCTCGACGCGCGGTGGCTGGTCATCCAGCATGGCAGTAATGAACTTCGGGATTACGGCGGCGTAAGGGGAGAGCGGGTCCTGGCGCGGACCAAACACATTAAAATAGCGGATGCCTACCGCCTCCAGGTCGTAGACGTTGGCAAAGGCCTGGCAGTAGTATTCCCCGGCGAGCTTGGCCACCGCATAGGGTGATAGCGGGCGCGGTTTCATCTCTTCTTCTTTGAACTCGGCGTCCACATCGCCATACGCGGACGACGAGGCCGAATACACCACGCGCTTGACGCCTGCGTCACGCGCCGCCACCAGCACGTTAAGCGTACCGTTGACGTTGTTGTCATTGCTGCCGATGGGGTCGTCCACTGAGCGCGGCACCGAGGGCAGCGCTGCAACGTGGAATACGTACTCAATGCCCTGCATCGCGTCGTGCATCGCGTCGAGATCGGTGATGCTGACCTCGCGCAGATCGATCTGGTCCGCGACATGGGCCAGGTTTTCGCGTTTGCCGGTAGCGAAATTGTCTACCACGCGCACATGATGCCCGTCGCGCAGCAGTGTATCCACCAGGTGCGAGCCAATGAAACCCGCGCCGCCAGTTACCAGATAATGTTTAGGTTCATGTTGTGCCATGCTCACTCCGCCTGTTTGCGTTGGTCCCGAATATACACATATTCTAGGAAAACAAACGCGGCCAGTGCCAGCGCGAACAGCCCGCCGCCAATCGCAAAACCCTGGGCAATACTGGAGGTCGAAAGCTGTACAGCCGCCAGCCCCAACAGCGCGCAGACCGCGTAGATCACCAGCACCGCGTCCCGTTGGGTGAAACCCAGGCGAACCAGGCGGTGCGAGGTGTGGTCTTTTCCGCCCAGCATCGGGGATCGTTTTTCGCGCAGCCGGGTGAAAGTCACCAGCGTCACATCAAAAATGGGAAAACCCAGCACCATGACCGGCACCATCCAGGTCACCAGCTGGCGGCTGGTCGGTACGTCAAAGTCCAGCTTGATGGCCAGCACCGACAGCAAAAAGCCCAACACCATGCTGCCCATGTCGCCCATGAAGGTCGAGGCCGGGTTAAAGTTGTAGATCAAAAAGCCGACTGACGCGCCTGCCAGCGCTGCCGCCAGGCTGCTTACCAGGGTGAGTTCTTCGCGCACGGCCATCGCAAAGAAAAAGACCGACGCCACCGCCGTGATGCCCGCTGCCAGCCCGTCCATGTTGTCCTGAAAGTTCATGGCGTTGGTGATGCCTACCACCCAGAACAAGGTCAAGGCCCAGTTCAGCAGAGTATAGTCGAAGATGCGCACGTGGACGCCTGCCGCGATCAGGACCAGGCCCGCCGCACCCTGGGCGCTCATCTTGACCGCGGGCTGCATCCCCTGGCGATCATCGACCAGGCCGCCCAGCGCCAGCCAGGTTGATCCCGCGATGATCGCGCCGAACTCCACCAGGTAAAAGGGTGGGCTGAAGAACACCAGCGCCAGCACCATCGCACCGTAGATCGCCAATCCGCCCAGCAAGGGGGTGGGAGTCTGGTGCACCTTGCGGCTGTTGGGTTGGTCCAGTACGCCATAGCGGAATGCCAGGCGTTTGGTAATGGGCGTAAAGCCAACCGCCGCTGCAAATCCGGCCAGCATCACCGGGAAGAAGTCAGTCATGTTCATGTAACCTTTGCCAACCTGTTAGCATAAGCCGCGCGCCAGTATACCGCCGTCTACCGCCCCGCGCCAGGGCCAGCGCCCGCCGCTCGCCTGACGATCACGAAGCATACAACCTGAGATGGTCGATTCCCACGAATTCCTATGTTAGAATATATGTGCTAATCTGGTGCGATATCTAAGGGAAGATACGATGTTTGAATTGCCGGAATATGTGATCCTCGCCAGGCAGATGAATGACTCGCTGCAAGGCAAGACCATCCAACGTGGGCAATTGGGCAATAAGCCGCACAAAAATGTCTGGTACAACCGTAGCCACGAGGAATTTGAGCAACTTACCCAGGGCAAAACAGTCGGGACAGCGCACGCCAGGGGCCGGTGGCTGTTCCTGCCGCTGGAACCGGGGTACGTGCTGCTGCTGGGCGAATGTGGCGGCAAAATTGTGTATCATCGACCGCACAGCAATGTGCCCAAGACCTATCACCTTTATCTGGCGTTTGACGACGAGTCGTTCCTCACGGTGGCGACCCAGATGTGGGGCGCGATGGAGCTGTTCGAAGCCGGGGAGGAACTCAACCGCCAGTACGTCAAGGACATGCGCCCAACGCCCACCGACCTGGCGTTTTCGTTTGACTACTTCTGTACGCTGCTGGACGATCTCATTCAGGAGAAAAAACGGAGCGTGAAGGCGCTGCTGACCCAAGACCAGCTTATCCCC
>JAADYV010000511.1 GCA_010092855.1 Chloroflexota bacterium
GCCTTGACCATTTCCGGGATGGCGTCTTCTTTGTGCCCCTGGCTCCGCTGGAGAACCCCGACGATATTCCGTTTGCGGTGCTGGAAGCCTTGCCCGGCCAATTCCAGCCGGGCGGCTGCGACGCAGACACCAAGCTGCTGGACTATCTGCGCGAAAAACATGTGCTGCTGGTGTTGGACAACTTCGAGCACCTGCTGGATGGCGTGGACCTCGTCGCCGCGATGCTTGACGCAGCGCCGGACGTGATGATCCTGGTGACGTCGCGTGCAGCGCTTAACTTGCAGGCGGAATGGGTGCGCACCATCACCGGCGTCTCGTATCCGGATAACGGGGTGCTGGATGGACTCGAAGATTATTATGCGGTGCAGCTCTTCACCGAGCGCGCGCATCGGGTCCGGGGGGATTTTGCCGTCGACGCGGACCCCGCCAGCGTGGCGCGCATCTGCCGCCTGACAGAAGGGATGCCGCTGGCGTTGGAGCTGGCCGCCGGGTGGCTTAACACGCTGACGCCCGCCGACATCGTGGCCGAGATCGAGCGCGACATCGACATTCTGGCCACGCGCTCGCGGGATGTTTCCGCGCGGCACCGCAGCATCCGCGCCGTATTTAACCATTCGTGGCGTTTGCTGACGGACGAGGACCGCGCCGTCTTCCAGAAACTAGCGGTTTTCAAAGGCGGTTTCACGCGCGAAGCGGCGATGGAGGTCGCCGGGGCCGGGCTGCCGGTGCTGGCCGAACTGGTTGACAAGTCGCTGCTGTATTTGTCTACCGAAGGGCGCTACACCATCCACGAGCTGCTGCGGCAGTTCGCGGCAGAGCACCTGAAAGCCGCCGGAGAATGGGACGCCACCTTCGACCGGTACATTGCCTACTACCTGTCGCTGCTGGCCCGGCTCCTCCCAGATATCAAGCCCATCGACGCTCCGGCGCGCCAGATCGAAGCCCTGGACGAGATCGAAGCGGATTTCGAGAATATCCGCACGGCCTGGACCTGGGCCATCAAACGCGGCCACTATCACCTGATCGGTCCGGCGCTCGAAACCCTCAACTTCTTCACCGACATGCGCGGGCGCTACCAGGAAGGGCTGCAGCTATTCTACTTCGCCAAAGAGCGGCTGTATGCCGAAACCTCTACCGAACACGAACTGCTGCGCAGCCAGGTCCGCTCGCGCTTTTACCGGCTGACGATGATGAGTGGCATTGACCCTGGTATGGATGTCCAGGCCGGAATCGCAGCCAGCCTGGAGATTGCGCGCCAGATCGAGGACCGGCATGAGACCGGCTATTGCCTGTACCTGACGGCCATGTGGTTGATCATGCAGGTCAAAACGGTGGCTCACCTGGAACGCGGGCGGCAGGGTGTGCCCCCGCTGGAAGAAGCACTGGAACACTTCCGGGCCGTGGGCGATACGTTTTACGAAACCGAAGTATTGACCTGGCTGGGAAACTGGACGATGTGGGGCGAACAGCATGAGGAGGGCCAGGCCATCCTCAAACAGTGTCTAGCGATCAAAGAAGACCTGCACGAGATCAATGGACTGGCCTGGGTGACACACAATCTCGGCGTGAACATGTACCAGCTACACCGCTATGAGGAAGCCGAGGTGCATTTGCAGCGGGCGCTGGCGCTGATGAACGAACTTGGCAGCATCAAGGGTATTGCGTTGAGCGACTTTGAGTTGGGTTGCCTGATGGGTGAGGCAGGCCGCCTGGATGAAGCGCACCAGCACGCTGAACGCGCCTTACAGGTGTCGCAGGACTATCACTTCGACGAAGGCATCAAGGTGGCCTATGCGCTGCGCTCGCTGCTGGCCAGCATCCGGCACGAGGACTATACGACCGCGCGCGCCTATGCTGAGGAAAGCCTGGTCATATCACGGCGGGACCTGTTCAGTTACAGCGACCGCATGGTGTATTTTACGATAGCGATTGCGGCCTGTGGCCAGGGGGATTTTGAGACTGTGCGCCAGAACCAACCCTATTTCTTCTGGCGCGAGCTCAATAATCCCAGCGCGGCGACGTTCTACCTGGCCACTGAAGCGGTGATCCTGTCGCAGGACGGGGAATCCGAAACGGCGGTTGAATTACTGGGGCTGGCCTTTAACCAGGTGCCATCGGCCAGCGGGTGGATGGAACATTGGCCATTGCTTACCCGGCTGCGCGCCCAGCTTATAGCGGAATTGGGTACGGACGCCTATGCCGCGGCGTGGGAACGGGGCGCAGCTCAGGACCTGGAAAGTACCATCCGGCGCGTGATGGGCCAGGGGGCCGAAGCCATCCAACTGGCCGCGAACCAGGCACTGGCCGAGCCGCTGACAGAGCGCGAACTCGAAGTGCTGCACCTGCTGGCCGAAGGGCTTTCCAACCGCGAGATTGCCGAACGGCTGGTGCTCTCGCTGGGCACGGTCAAGGTCCACACGCGCAATATCTACGGCAAGCTGGATGTAGGCAGCCGCACCCAGGCGATTGCACGCGGGGCCGACTTGCAGCTTCTGTAGCCATCAGTCTGTCAGCTATCTGGTAGACTGGCCTGGCACAGCGCAACATTCCGGTGAGCCCCTGGCGATGGACAGGGGGGGTGACGGGCAGGTCATGCCCGGGCCCAGCAATTGACCCTAATGAAAGCTGACTGGCTGACCACTGACACGCTGAACCTTCAAAAATACCCCTCTGAGTCCACACCATCTACCACCTTTGGCCGATCCATCTACCACCACCTGTCGCATATGCTATAGATACGCTGATGAGACAGGGAGGTCGTGAGATGTTGAAGCTGTTACAGAAACTGGATCGCAAGCTGGAAACCGTTGTGCACGAAATCGACCGCGCCGCCGAACCCGTTGCCCGCGTTCACCGTCCCGCTGGCCAGATCGCTCCTCAGACCCAGCGTCCTCGCACCCAGCGAGCGTCGTAAACTGACCAGGGGTTCCGGAAGTTGGGAAAAGGGGCGCAGCAGCAAGCGCTCCTCATTTTTCGCCGGGTGGTAGTGCGGAAATACCCCCAGTCCAGGGCACGGGATACCTCATTGGGCAGATTAACGGGCAAGCCGTTTACCGTATGATGGTGGCACGTTGGCAGAACACGAGATGAGACAGGAAGGAAAAACAGCATGTTGAAGTGGTTGCAGAAACTCGACCGGAAGCTGGAACCGTTCATGACCGAATTTGACCGCGCGACAGAACCCGTCAATCAGGTGACGACGTTCGAGGTCTTCAAGCGCAACGGTGCGCACCACAGCGCCGAACGCCAGGCATTGGAAGCCGCCGCGCGTACCGCACAGAACGACAACTCCGCTCCCCAGGCATCAGCGGATGTCATCGGCGAGCCGGAGCAGGCCCCGACTTCACCCGCAGCCGACGGGATGCCGTGTGGCGAACCCGCCTGGGAAAACTGCTGATGACCGCCGCGCCATATCCCCACCTTCGCCAGGCCCCGTTCACCAAATGGACGGGGCTTTGTGTTGGGGCACTAACGGTTGGGCAGCGTGATAGTGAAGGTCGTGCCCTGGTCGAGGGCGCTGTCCGCCGTGATGCTGCCGCCGTGCGCCTCGACCACACTGCGCACAATCGCCAGCCCTAAGCCAGATTCGCCGTTTTCACTGGTGTTGGCGTCTCCGCTTGTCTGGCGTGCAGTGTCCGCACGGTAAAAGCGCTCGAAGATGTGCGGCAAGTGTTCCGGGGCGATGCCACGCCCGGTGTCCTGCACGGTGAGCGTGGTCGTGCCTGATGTGTGTGTAGCCCCCAGCGTGATCTGCCCCCCGGCAGGCGTATAGCGCAGCGCGTTACTCACCAGGTTGCCCAACACCTGCGCCAGCCTTTCGCGGTCCGCGTCCAGGGGCGGGAGATCGGCGGGCGTGCGCGGCTCCAACGTGACACCTTGCTGTTCGGCCTGGTGCGCGAAGGCTCCGATCACCTGGCGCTGAACCTCGCCCACGTCCACCAGCCCCCGTTCCAGGGGCAGCTCGCCTGCGTCGGCCAGCGAGAGCGTGCGCAAATCCTCAACCAGCCGCTGCAAATGCTGCGCTTCGGCGTGCATGGTTTCGAGGCGATCCGGGCGCGGTTCCAGGACACCATCCCGCAGCGCTTCCAGGTACCCGGCCAGCACGGTCAGCGGGGTGCGCAGCTCGTGCGCGATATCGGCGGTCATCTGGCGGCGCAGTTGGTTTGAATAGGCAAGATCGGCGCTCATCTGGTTGACGGCGGCGGCCAGGTGCCCCAGTTCATCCTGCGTGCGCACCGGCACCTGCTGCCCCAGGTCGCCCCCGGCTACGGCGCGGATAGCCGCCGTGATCTCGCGCAGCGGGCGCGTCAGGCCCTGGGCAAACAACACGCTCAGCAGCACGGCCAGCGCCAGCGCCCCCCCACCTGCTGCCAGGAAAATGCGATTGATGCGCTGCTCGTAGTTGTCCTCGGCAGCGTTGCGCAACTCCTCGTTCTCCTGCGTGACGATGTAGCCGATGGTTTCCCCGTCCAGCGTCAGCGGTTCGGCATCTTCCAGGTCGGCGGTGCGGAGGGGTGTGCCAAAGCCGCGCGCATCGGGTGGAAACACGATGATGTTATTCAGGTCCACCAGCAGAAACGGCCCCGGTGGTACATCTGGAGC
>JAADYV010000512.1 GCA_010092855.1 Chloroflexota bacterium
GTTTCAGGCTGCGTCGCGTCAGGCTCGGCATCCTCGACATACTCGTCGCGTAGGGTGGCGTGGGTCGTGCCACGCGGCAGGCACACTTCGCGTTCGCCCCAGGTATAAAACATAATCTCGTTGTGGGCTTGCCACAGGTGAATCGCCTGCTGTGCAACCAGCGGTTCATAGACCAGGAACCCGCCCTTATCACGCAGCATCTCTGGCAGAAAACCACGTGAATCGACAGTAGGGGGGGAGTCGTTTTCAAAGCCGGTGATGAAATAATCACGCTGTGCGTCAAGCTCAATATCGTCCGACACCTCGACCACAACCCAGGCGCGCGCGTTACAACCCTCGTGCAGCCGGTAATCAACCAGGCGCACATGCCGCCGCACAGACTGGCGTTGGCGGGCCGTGTCGAGATAGGCTTCGGTGGCCACCGCGTCCTGGTAGTAACTGAGATGATCGCCCACATATGCCAGCAGTTCGACCAGCGTGATCCCCAGATCGGGTACGTGCCGCTCGGTCCATTCTGGCATAATCACGGCCAGGCGATCCAAGATCAGGCGGCGGAAGCTGGCGTAATCTTTGGCCAGGTAGTCGATTTCCGGCTCCTCGAACACCTCCGGGGGACAATCTGGCTCCGTTTTACAGTCCAGGTCGGCAGGGCAGTCTGCGCGGAAATTCAACGGGATCGATGCAAACCGCTGGTCAAACGCGGGATGTGGTTTGCCGGTCGGCCACCCGTCTTGGTCGGTTTCCACGACGGACAGGTGGAAAGGAGAAAAATCGCCGCGCCGGTTCACATCCACCACGAGGATGTCGTCGCGTTCGGGATCGTTCTGCTGGACCGAGTGCACATTGGTAACCCGGATACTGCGAATGCGCGCGCCGCCCTCGATGCGGAAGTTGGCCGGCTGCAAAGCATCCGCCAGTTCTGCGGTCAATTTGCCCAACAAATAGACATATAACCGCGTGGAGTTGTGCTGGTCAATCTCCACATAATCCAGGCCGTTCAGGTCGTCACGGCGGCGCACATCTTCACGCCGTCTGGCTGCGTTGTTCATAAGACACCATCCCGTCTAAACTCCTCGGTCCGGTTCTCGCCTGTGCGTTTGACCACGTAATTAAGCGTCACCAGTAGGCTCGAATCCTGGGCGGTCACTTCCAGTTGGTGCACGTCGATCAGGTCCCCCAGCCAGCGCTGCAACCCCGACTGGATCGTGTACTGGAGGGCGGTCGCAATTTCCGGGCTGTTGGGGGCAAACACCATGTGCAGCAGCCCGCTGCCAAAGTCCGGGCGGTTGACGCGCTCCCCAGCGTTGGTGAACAGGAACTGTTCGATCATGTCGCGGATGTGGTCTGCATCACCGGTAGAAGCGGTGTGCCCCTGCCGGCCGAAATGGAACGGATAGTCAATGTTCATCACATCCCTTTCACTTTGAACTGTGCTGCGGTTACCGATGGTGGCCCCTGGGGAATCAGCTCTGCCGAAAGGCCAAGGCCACTGCTGGCCTGCAACAGCACTGGCTGCCCACCGACCCGTACCCGTGTGGCGGCTGTGGTCCACTGGATGCGCACGCAGGGCTGTGGCTTGGTCCCGGTGCCGATGGGAATCTGAAACGGGCATCCCGATACGGTGTAAGTGTCGTTGATCGTGACCACCGGCTGCCCATTGATCTTGACCGACTGGTTGCTGGTTTGAATCTGCACCGTCCCGCCATGCGTGCACATGATCTGCGCGTCTTTCGTCAGCAGTTCGCTCATGAGACTTCCAGCGCCCCGTTATTGATCGATACCTTCGAGCCGTTGACGTTGATCGTGCCCTGCCCGGCATCAATGTCGATTCCGCCGGATTTCAGCACCACTTTGGCCCCGCTGATATCGATGGTGATCTCGCCGGTCTGATCGTTGATGGTGATCGTCCCGGCGTCCGTCTTCAACACTTTTTGCTGGGGATCGCCGCGTTCGGCGGGGGTAGAAGAAGTGCCCGGCACAGCGGACGGGTTCCAGAAACAGCCGACCCAGATCGGAAACTCGGTGTTGCCCTGTTCAAACTCGACCCACACCGACGCACCTACCGGCGGAATCAAGAACAAACCTACACCTTCCCCGGCATAGGGCACACACGGCATGGCCCAGCCGCTGTCGTTGTCGCCAAAGATTTCAGGAATGCGAACCTTGAGACGCCCAATCCCGTCCGGGTCTGCGTTGTCGGAGACCGTCCCGCGAAACTTTCCAGTAAACCGGCTGCTGTTCATGCTGTGGCTACCCTCGGCGATGATGCGCCCCGTCCACCGCGACTGAGTGTGAAACGCTGGGTGTATTCACCCACGCGGATGATGTGCTGGACCGCTTTGACAAAATAGGTTCCGTCGTAAGTGTTCCCTGCCCCGGAAACATCCACTAACCGCCGCGCCTGCAAGATGCGACCATAGCGCGCGGTATTGAGCCAGCCGTTGCCGGTGGAGGAGTCAGCATTCCCCTGCGATTCGGCCAGGGCACGCAGCAGCGCCTGGTTAGTGTCGAACCCACCCACATCCCGCGCGATGGTGGTCCGGCGCGGTTGGGCCTGCTGCTGTGTCAGGGACGGGTTGAGCAAATCGGGCGCAGGCACTTGAATCGGCGTTTGGGTCAGCGGGTCACGGATGGTGACCGTTGGGTTGGTACCGGTCAGCGAATTGAACCCGAACTGCAAATGCTCGACGTTCGAGTTGGGGCCGCGTCCCACCGACAGCGCGAGTTGGGGCTGTCCATCCCGGTTTTCCGGTCCCCAGTGCGCCACGCTGATGCCGGGCACCGGCCCTGGCTCGATGTAGAACACAAACCCGTTGCGTGTGGCCAATTCGCGCAAGTACGCCAGATCGGTGCGTTGCTGCGACGGCATGCGATTGGTTTCGCTGGGCGTGTCTTGCGTATCGGTCACGTCCGGCTGCAACTGGTACTCGCCAATGATCCGGCGGGCAATGGCCGAATCGGACATGTTGGGAAAAGTGCGCGTGCGTTCTTCCAGGTCCAGGTCCAGGCTGCTATCATCGCCTGTAACTACCAGTTGCGCTTCGCCCGGTGTGTTGCTGGCCATGACCTCGTGCCGGGTAATAACGCCGTTGATCAACACGGTCGGCACCACCCCCAACATCACCCCAATCGTCACCCGGCTGGGCGGGTCAAATAGCCCGTCTCTCAGCAGACTGGAGTCGCTGGGCGTGTCGCGCCCCAGGCGCAGGATCAACTGGAACCCATCCCGACCCTCTTCGGTCATGTTTACTTGCGCCGACACCAGTGCCTGAAGCACCTCATATGGCGCGGGCCGGGGCAGAGTCTCCCCGATCAACAGTTGCAACCGGATGCTGCCGGTCAACATTTAGGCCCCCTCCAACACAATGATCAAACGCCGTCCGGTGCGTACCGACAGATCGTCGGTCAACTCGTCTGGGTGCAGCGCCAGGTTTGCGTCGCAGATGCGCCAGAACTGCTCCGGGTCGTTGAAATAACGCGCGGTAATGTTGTCGAGCCGTTCGCCCTGCATCACGACATGCTCGGCGATCAACGTGCCGGCAGATACATCGCCAGGCAGAAAACGGCGCTGCAGGTAAATGATCTCGCGCCCATCCGCGCGCGTGATGGTCTTGGTGGGAACGCCGTAGTAACGGCTGGTTTTGGGAAACATAGACACCTCAGAATATCTTTAACCCGCTGCCGAGGTCTTGCACGCTGTTGAGCACGTTGGAGGTCGCCATGACCTCCTTCGCCACCTGGTGCACCATGAATATAGAGTAGCCAGGGTGTGTGCGGGCCAGGTCGTAATAGCTCAGCACACCCAGCGACAACTCGACTTTGGCCCGAATCGGGTTCAGGTAGCCATCGAAGGCTTCCTCCGTGATGCTGAAGCTCTCGACGCGCACCGGCAGCACACGCTGCGGTCCCCAGATGAACAGGGTCAGCGGCATCTCCGGCGGGATGATTTCGAGGAAGCCTGCCTCAGCTAACCCCGCGTTGGCCAGGACTGTGCTGGACTTGGGATAGACCAGCATTTCCAGCGCGCTCAGGGTTGGATAGACGCCCGTCACCACCGCCAGCGGGTTAATGCTGGGAATCTGGTCGGCAGCGTCGATCTCCACGGTGAGCGAGATGGTTTCTTTGGGCGGACCGGAGAGCCGCATGGCTTCGGCACGGTTGCCCGGCTCCTGGCCAGTGGGCTGCGTGCTGCGCGGCTCGATGCGGCGCGTCATGGTCGCCGGGTTGTACTGGAACACGATCACGCTGGCCAGCGGATTGGCCTCGTCCGCCCCGATCAACGCGCCTTTCAGGTGCCGTCCAGCCAGGGGTGAAGTCGTCATAGGTGTTTGCTTCCTCTCTATAATTCCGGAAACGCGGTTACGACGTACCAGCCACCGCCAGGATGGGGATCAATAACCACAGTGGCGTGGCGCAAGTCGTCGGTCCAGAAAATGCCGCGCTCACCGGCAGTGCCGCGTAATGCAGTGACCCACCCTCGGCCCACCGGGCGACTCAGATCGTGTCGTTCCAATACAACTCGTCCACCGCGACTGGTAACGCTCTGGATTTCGTCAATATTGTCGTTAATGAGATCATCAAGCGCTCGCAGCATCGTGTCGTTGTCACTCCAGCTTGACGCATGTGGTTTACGATCTCCTCGCCAGACACGAAAATCAGTGGTACGCACACCGCCTGGAAGAGTACGTGAGGGAGGAGGCCCTCCCAGTGAAGTTTCGTTGAGTATTCGGCGTAAGAGTGTGTCACGGGTGTGGAAGGGACCGTGACGTTGTAGGGCATGGCCCCCCAGCGATTCCCAACGCAATAGATCAGCCAGGGTGAAACGCACGCGCCCACCCGCCACGGCCAAGGCACCGGGTGTACCACCGCCACCACCACCGCTGCCCAGTCGTCTCTGGCGACGCAGACGCAGCAAGGCCCGCAACCGCCTCAGACCCGGTATCCGGCGGATGATCGCACCAAAAGTGCTGATCGCCCGCGCTGAGACGCCAACAATACTCGCTATAACGGGGAGACCCAATAGCGATAGAACCGCATAAACAACCGTCGGCCCGATTATTCGCCCCAGGTTATATGTGAAAGCAAAGATATTCTGGTTCAGCATCGTTCGCACTTTTTGGGCATATTCCCGACCGGTGACGGCGCCCATTGCTTCACCAACTTCTTCGCCCTGTTCCGACAGCATAGTGCGAATAAGCTCGGTGGCGGCGGCCATTACCTCGTCGAAATTGACAACTGTTTCGTAGATCGACTGGATTGCCCTCACGATGTCTTCTACTATTCCAACAACTGCCCCAGCCACAAACACGATTGGGAAAATCAGATTTAGAATCGCGCTTTCCCCAAGTTTACGTACTAACCGGTCTGTATCCTGGGGGGACATGGCTTCCCGAAACCCGGTGATTACCCCTCGAACGAAACCGGCTGCACTGCGGAAAAGGTTAGACAAAGATTCAAATATACCGGCAAAAGCTCCCGCCATAACCGGCAGCATCACACCTGGGCCGCGTGTGCCATAGGGTCCCCGACGCGGCGCTGTCATATTTTGTAGCATCTCGATCCTACGCTGGTGCTCCTGTTCGAGCCGCACCCGCTCAAGTGCTGTCATCTGGCCACTAGCCCGTGTCATTGCGTCAATCCGTACCATCAGCAAGGTAAATGCTTCGCCCGGAAATTGTATGGCGCTTAGGGTTTCGACTACCGGGATCAAGTTATCCTGATCGGTCAGGTCCAAACCTTCCAAGCGCTCCAGAACGATATCGACCAGGCCGTTGGTGGAATATGGAGATTGCCGGAACTCAGCCGCTGAGGCGCGCAGGTTATTTAAGTAGCGGTTCAAATTGGGATCGCGCACAAGGCGAATCGCAGGAGGTGCTCCCGCAAGAATCGGGAATGGCGTGTAGTTCAGAACGGTAGCCGCAGCCTGGTCTGCATTGGTTTCATAACGTTCCCCACCGGGGTCAATGCCTGGCTGATTCACACGCTGTCCATTCCCCTGGACGATGTGGGCGAGTTCATGGCCTAGCAAATGGCGTCCAGCCTGGGTATATGGCGCATAATTGCCTGTGCCAAAAACAATGTCCACCCCGGCAGTATATGCCCGCGCTCCGATTGACCGCGCTGACCGGGTCGCGCGCGCATCGGAATGCACCCGCACACCGCTGAAGTCGTGGTCAAAGCGCGATTCCATGAACGACCGCGTGTGGTCGTCCAGTGGTTGGCCGGGCGCACGCAGCACGTCATGTACAGCCGGCGGCACAGCATAACCCTGCTGCACGTGGGTAACGCTGTTCTGGGAAGTCACCGGCGCACGGGACGGTTGGGGCTGCTTGTCTGCTTTCTGCCGCTGGCTCATTGTTGCAGCGCTCCATAGACTGCGTGTGCGGTGCGGTGGCCCAACTCTACCGGATCGCTCGACACCGTGATCGTGGCAGCGGGCAGCGACTCCCACGCCCCATCCCGTGCCAGGCGGGGTGGCAGTGCGTTGGCAGCCATCAGCCGTCCCAATTCGGCTTCCAACGCGGCTTGAAACTGTCCCTGGTGTTCGGCATCCAGGTCAACCCCGTCGAGCGTTAGGTTTTCGATGTGCAGGTGAATGGTCATCGCTGTGCCCCGTTGTTGGAATCGATTATTGCCGGAAAATCGGCTTCGTTGATCGGGCGTTCCAGCTTGAGCAGCTCGGACCGGATAGCCGTCATAATGACGGGCATAGTAACGACCTGCCCATGATGAGCCGCCAGGAACGCCGCGTTGACTGCCGCGTTGTGGATGTTGCCCCCCGTCAGGCTGAAGCGCGCCAATCGTTCGAAATTGATCTGCTCCTCCCCAGGAAAGGACTCGTCGGCGAGCGGTGTGCGCTGTGGGAAAACCGACTGCCAGATGGCCTTCCGCTGCTCAACATCGGGAAAGGGGAAATTGACAACAAAGCGCAGCCGCCGGATAAAGGCCGCATCGAGCGCGCCTTTCATGTTCGTTGCCAAGATCGCCAGGCCCTGGAACGATTCGATGCGCTGCAGCAGGTAGTTGATCTCGATGTTGGCATAGCGGTCGTGGCTGTCTTTGACCTCGGTGCGTTTGCCAAACAGGGCATCCGCTTCGTCAAAGAACAATATTGCACCACCATCCTCGGCAGCATCGAACAAACGGCGCAGATTTTTCTCCGTCTCGCCGATATATTTGCTGACCACTGCCGAGAGGTCGATGCGGTAGAGATTAAGCTGCAATTCGTTGGCGATAACCTCAGCCGCCATCGTCTTGCCCGTGCCACTGTCCCCCGCGAACAGGGCGCTAATGCTCAAACCGCGATTCATTTTGGCGCGAAAACCCCACTCGTCGTAGACGCGGGTGCGTTGGGCAACCTGGTCCGCAATCTGGCTCAGGATGGCTTTTTGCTCTTTGGGCAAAATGATGTCGTCCCACCCGGCCTTGACGTCTATGCGTTGGGCCAGGGTGTCAAGCTGGGGACGGGTATGTCCCAGGCAGGTATCCCACAGCAGATCATCGAGATAGCCACCCGACTCAGCCTGACGAGCGGCAGCAGAGATCGCGATCCCGGCAATGGTATCCAGGTTCAAGTTAAACTGCCCGGCCAGTTGCGCAGGACTGTCCGGCGCAGTCGCGCCCACCATGATCTCCCACGCCGCGCGCTGTTCGACTGGCGTAGGGCGATTCACATCGATGGTGACACTGGGCGCACCTAACCCCGGCCACACGATGCGCGTGTCCAGCAAGACCAGGCCCTCCACGAGGAACAGCAAGCGCTTGAGGTGCTGTGCCAGCTCGTCAGCCGGGTTCGATACATCAACTTCGCGCGCATCCACATACAATGCTACGTTGGACAGCCGCGATTCGCGTTCCCAAAGCCGGGCCAGCAGCTCCAGGTCCTGGGACTGGCGGGGCAGCAAGCCAGCCGGTAGCCGATACAGCCGCCGCTCCTCCAGCAAAGCCACGCCCCCGGCAATCAATTGCTTGCTGTGGCTATCGGGACCAACAAGCTGAATCACCGGCTGGCGACCTGCGCCGTTCCGAATGTGAAACCGCACCTGTTCCAGCGTATCAAGCTGGGATGGCGGCAGCTCGCCAATATCGCGCAGAGGTTCCAGCGGGTCAAGAACCAGGGTCAGCCGCGCGTCAATATGGTTTAAGCCTTTGATCGCGTTGACGATAGTTTCGTCGGCGCGCAGCGGACTCACCGTCAGCGGTTGGGTACCGGGTTGGAGAATCTCGATCAGACGCCAGAAGCGCAGCGATTGTTCGGGCGATACTACGTCCCAGGCAGGGTCATCAAGCAGTGCCAGGGCCAGCGCAAAGGTAGGATATGTCCGCTGGGGATCGTCTTGGGCCTGGGCACACAGCCGCGCCATAGACGTGTCAAGTTCTGGGGCAGCACACAGCAGCAAGGTCGCACGCTCAAAATCAGTGAGACCAAAGCGCAACGCCAGCATAACCAGTGCCGGAACATGCTCCCCGCCAGCGGCAGCGTTCATGGTTTCTTCGGCACGCTGGATGTCGCGCTGGTCGGTGCGGCGCAGTGGCAAAGCAGGCCGTCGCCACCCGAACAAACAGCCACGCGGCGGGGAGTCATCCTTGCGGTAGATGTCGGCTTTGGCATTCAATTTCAGCCGCAACCACTGCAAGGCGGCGGCCAGGTATTGCTGGTTGGCGTCATGCCATGCCGTGCTGCTGTCCGTCATGTGATCGTGACTCGCGGCTCGATAAACTGGTTGTAGGTGTCGCTCTCCGGGTCGTCGTCGTAGACCATCAGGCTCTCGGCCCCGCTCACCCGCACACGCAGCAGATACGTTCCGGGGACGACATGTTCCGCATCAAACGTAATGCTGCTAGTGGAGTCGGGCGCGGCGGGCGTATTGCGATAAGGGGCCGGGAACGCATACGTGTGCGGCGCGCGATTGCCAGGCGCATTGAATTCGTCCAGTAGCAGCGCCACACGTTGCCCTTTGCCCACCGGCGGCTCGAAATCGACCGTAATCTCCGCTGCCAGCAAGCCGTCACCATCAACATCCACACCGGCAATGTCCGTCGCGGGCAGGGTGATGGTGGGATGCAACACAAACGCACCTACATTCGATTCCTGCCACCGGTGCGGGATCGGCGGATCCCCCATCTCCATCGGGTGCACGATCTGCGTTCCCTGCACGCCCGCACGCAACATGGCCACGTCCAACGCGGGGGCATCCAACAACACAGAGATACGCGATGGTCGGATGTGCGCTGGATCGAGCGGAATATCGACGCCCGCTAACCGGATCATGGTTTCGTTCGGGTCCGCATTGCGCAACCGCTGCCCCTCAACAACCAGGGTCCGACCGATGATGACGGGTTCGTGTGGGCTGTTTTCGTCTTCGTCATCATCCACCGCAAACACGCGCTCGATCACGGGCTGTTGGAACGGAACGACATACAGGCCCGGCTGGCGCACTGGTTTGGTGGGCTGGGGCGTATCCTGGCTCTCGATCAGGATCACCGAGGCTTCATAGGCCGCCGACAGCGCATAGGGCGTTTGCGAAAACATTGACCACAATCGCGAAAGCTCTTCCAGGCTGATCAGACTGGGCGAAAACTTCACGATCTCGACTTCCTGATCTAAATCGGATCGGGCCAAAAAAGGGAAACTCGGATCGGCGATGGCTTCACGGATAACGCTGCGCGCCAGCACGGGCGTACTGTGCAACGTGCGCACAACGCTGCCCAGCAAACGCTGCGGCTCCATTTGGGTATCGTCGCCATAAAAAGTTAAGAGATAATGCAGATTGATGGCAGCCTGGGGGCGTTGGAGTATTCGCCCACCAGCGCTGCGAGTGGGCAGATCCATATTTCGCAAGTGGGGATTGGGCGTCACAGAATACAAAAAGATGTTGACTCCCGTGCTGCCGTTAGTATTGGCATCGGGCCTGTTTGCCGTGACAGTTGCGCCCGGCACATCGACATCGATGGCGTCCTGCAGGGTCCGTTTGAGTGCCACCGTTGTGGTGGCGACAGCCAAGTAGTTGCTCATAGCCGTCCCTCGTTCCGCTGCTTGAGATACTCTTCAAGGCTGAGAAAGGTCGGTTTGGGGCGTTGCGACGGCGGCGAAACAACGGGACGATCCTGCCGCGCACGAACCTCCACACGTCCGATAGAGATGTGAATGTCTGGGGATGCATCCCTGGCAGCAGGAACCTCCCATTCTTCCGCCCGGCGGGGCATGAGACTGCCTCGCGCGCGGAAATCCCGATCAGACATCACCCGCACGCCTGGCGCGCCCACCGCACTAGCCGGAGGAAAAGATGGTTCGGGCAGGTGAGGACCTGCGGTTTCTGGTTCCGGGGAACGTTCAAACCCCGGTTCCTGTGCAAGCGGTGACGCGGCTTCAACTGGTACAGTCCGCCACACCTGGTCGGGTTCTGCCGGGCGGAGGGCCAGACGCGGCGTAGGCAGGACCTCCTCGTGCACCACATCGCGTGTGGAATCGAGCGCGGCATCACGCACAGCAGTACGTGCAACTTCACCGTCATCCTCTCCCGGACGATGATTCAACCGCGGCGCGGACGGTATCTCCTCGCGTAGTATGTCCCGTTCTGCAGGACGGGGTTCCAGGTGCGGCGCAGGCAGCGTTGCACCAGCAGCCACGTTGCGCCCTTCTGGGGCGTGCAACATGCCCGCCATTGGGCGCAGGTCCTGACGTCCGGGAGGTGGTTGGGAGGGAAGCGCATCGGTAGCACGCTGGCTATTTTCCGCGGTCGGTGGTTCCGAGCTTGGCGCTGAGTGTGTTTCCCAGGCAGGCGGCGCTGAGGGGCCCGGTTGAGGCTGCAACAGGGATGGGTCCTGAGCACCCCGCTGCGGAAACGACTCCGGCCCCTCAGGCGACAGGTATGGTTCATCATCGGATGCGGGCCAGCGATCCTCGGGGTGCACACTCTCAGCGGCACGCGCGGCGTCGTGCGTACTTTCTTCAGGGTCCAGCGCGCCCACCAGGTAGTCCTCTTCGCCGGGCAAGTCGAGATGAGGTGCCTCCGGTGACATTTCCAGTGGGGGTTCAAAAAGCCCCCGGACACGCGGTTTGACCGGTTCGTCCTGGGGTGCGCTGCGCACGATGAGGTACCGCAAAAAGTCGCTCATGAGCCTATCATGTCTAGATATAACTGGCGACGCAGCGGCGACAACCGCAGAATGCCGGCTTCGGACCACCCATAAGCCGAAGCCAGCAGATGCACCTGGCGCAGCAAACGGCGGGCCTGGGTTTCGATCTCGTGCCAGAAAAACGTGACGATGTCGAAGGGCGCTGACCAATCGTGGCCACAGGCCGGGCAGGTGAGTTGGAGCCAGATACTGGCCTGTGGATCGGCAGCTTGCATGTTTTCGCCGATGATGACAATAACTTCTTCGGGCAGCTCTGCCACAGCCACGTCCTGGTCGTCGTATGTGACTGCGACGATACAGCGTGCCATCAACGCCTGCGCCCCTTCCGCGCCGGTCAGGGCCAGCAGGTCACGGCTGGTTGGCAGGTGAAACACCACTTCATAGCCTTCGTAGGAGACTGCCAGCGGTTCATCAGGAGGGCCATGCTCTGGGTGAACCCAGATATCGGTCGTCTCGAACGCCATTTCGATAGCCTCCGCACAGGCTGGGCAGGTGCCCATACAGTCGATCCGTTGGCCGAAGGTCATATTGCGCAGCGCGAGCAAATGCGCGTCACGCTGCCCGATACTCAACCCTGCCAGAGCATCGAACCCAACCTCTGGAAAAGCGGTCGCCAGGATGACCAGCGCGCGCCAGTTGGGGGAGCGGGCATAACCCAGCTCCCACATTCGCAGCATTTGAGTGGCGGATAAGGCGCGCATTATGTCGGCGGGTCGAATGTCTCTTCTGTGGGTTCTGTGACGGCCAGGTCACGCTCCCACCCCTCGTGTTGGAGGGTCAGGGTTTCAATCGCGATGGCATTGGCGCTGGCGTCCAGTTCCGGCAAAGCCTGGTATTCGGATACCCAGCAGCGATAGATGTTGTAGGCCAAGACAATCTGCCCTGCTTCGTTGAGCACCTCGATCCGGATATCCTTGCGGAACCCCTTGAGAGCGCTTTCCATGCCCAGACCGGCCCGGAAGCGCCAGACCTGGCTGGCCCACTTTTCGAACTCGTGATCGTGCGTGACGCCACGCTCCAGCGTGATCGGCTCGTACTTGGACTGGCCAGGCGACTTGAACGTCATGTTCGACGCCCCGCCCTGGCGATGTTCGACCACCTCGGTCGTGCGTTTGAGCGCCCCGACCTTGCTGACCCCGGCCACGATCCGGTTGTCCCAGCGGACCAGGAACTTGAAGTTTTTATAGGGGTCGTAGCGATGAACCTGGTTAACGGTGAAGCCAAATCCCGGACTGATTGACATGACTCACTCCTTAGCTTTCCGACTGTCCAGCAAGCTGTTGGACCTTGATGATCACGAATTCAGCCGGTTTGAGCGGCGCGAACCCGACGACGACGTTGACGA
>JAADYV010000513.1 GCA_010092855.1 Chloroflexota bacterium
ACCGGGAAATCGCCGCGCTGCTGGGGTTGGACGAACGCACCGTCGCCGCCCATTTCAGCCGCGCTCTGCAAGACTTGCGGCAGCACGCCGCGCCGATCGTAGAGGAAACCGACGTATGAGCCACGACCACGATCCCCTCATCCCATCCGATGCCCTGGTGGACGACCTGCGGCACACGATGCCGCAAGCCGATCCTGCCTTTCAGCACCGCCTGGAACGCCAGGCGCTTGCCCGCCTACAATCACGTTTGAATGGAGGACAACCCCACATGAACCAGAGTTTGACTCACATCACGCGCACGATTCCGCACGCCACGCCCGCACGACTGCCGCGCGCGCTCACGCTGCTGGCCGCCACACTGGTGGTCGTCGTGGCCGGTGCGCTCCTGTTCCAATTTGCCCCTACACCGAGCGTCAGCTCTGACCACTCGGCTGGCGTGATCGGGTTAACCCAGCAGGACGGTACGCCTCCTGGTGTCGCGCCGACCCTGACTGCCGTCGGCACGTACTATCCCGACCCGGACGATGTGCCAGACACCGGATGGTACTTCCCACTCACCACACCGGAGTGGAACCCCGCCAGACCGGGCTATGACACTATCGGTAACATCCCGGAGCTGCGCCTGGTGTGGATTGCCGCGCGTGATATTCCGGACGGCGCCCAGATCGGGCCGGAGGATTATTTTCCCGCCTATTGGCCCGCGGCAATGGTGCCCCCCGATGCGCTGATCGATGTGCGCAGCTTCGTGGGCGCGTTCGCAACAAACCCCATCGCGCGGTACCAGCCCATCACGTGGGCCGATACCACGTATATCACTGTTGAATTCGAAATGTCGCCGAATGCAACCATGATCCTCGTCACGCCGGCGTCGCCGGGCGAGTAGCGTTTTTCGGCGCGCGGGAGTCCGCGCCTTGCGCGGCGGAGCGGCGCTCCGCCCAGGGTGACCCCGTCACCCTGCCGCGTTTCCAACGCGGGCGCAAGGCGCTCACCACACCGCCCGCAAAAATCACCCCCGCCGCAACACCACCATCACCTGGTCCCCCCGCCCCACGACGTTCAACCGCCGCGACTCGCGCGCCCACGCCCGCACCTGCGCCGGACGAAACACCGACTGCGCCGGATCGACTGCATACGACCGCGCCGACTCCAACGGAATGCCCATCCGAACCTGTTCGCTGCCCCAGAACTGAAACGCCGTCGAATCGTACTTGACCGCATTCACTACCAGCCCGACTCGCCCCGCGAGCGTCTCCAGCCCACGCAGCGACAACACATGTAGATGACGCGGCGCATCCAACTGCACCCATGCCACGCCATAGCGGTCCCACACGGCGCACGGCACCACCGGCATCCGCACCAGGATCGCGCCATCAGGAGCCAGGCGCTCCATTGCTGCGCTCAGCGACGCCAGCGGATCGGGCACGTGCTCCAGCGCGTGGTGGAACATGATCACGTCCCACACGCCATCCACCGCCGTGATATCGCCCCGGACCACATCCGGCGCGTCCGCGTAGGGATCAATGCCCATCACATTCTCGAAACCCAGGTCCAGCAGCCGCCGCGCCAGTATCCCCGGCCCACAGCCCACATCCAGCACACGGCGCGCGCGCGACAATTCCAACCCGGCTAACGCCCGGATCGCGGGTTCCGGCCAGCGCGCATACAGCAGCCACCCAATCACACCCCGGTCCCACACCGCATACGCATCCCGCCAGCGGCGGACCGCGCGACGCAGTCCCACTGGTTCCGGGCGTGCCAGGGCATGATACGACGCGGGGTAGTACCGGCCCAGGTCGGCGGGAATGGTCACGATCTGCAACCCTTCGCAGCCCGCACACTGGGCATACGCGAATGTTTCCCCGGTGCCATAGCGCATCTCCGGTACGTCGAACATCCGCGCCACTTCACCGCCGCACACCCGGCATTTTGTCTCCATCAGGTTTCCTGTCTCCGGCACGTCAAAAGTTCGTTATACTGGAGATACACGGTATCACTGACGAGGGCAAGGAAAGTCCATCATGGCCAACAGCTACACTCCTGAGGAACAGACCATCCTGCTCGACCTCGCCCGCCAAACGCTGACCGCCATCACGCACCATCGTCCCCCGCCGGACATCGACCTCAACGCCCTGCCGCTTCCGCTGCGGGACGAACGGGCGTGTTTCGTCACCCTGCGCTTCCATGCCGATGGCGCGCTGCGCGGCTGCACCGGAACGCTGGTCGCGCGCCGCCCGTTGGCCGAGGAAGTAGTGCACATGACCGGGCAAACGGCGTTCCACGATCCGCGCTTTGCACCGGTGACAGCCCACGAAGTCCCGCTGCTGCACATCGAGATCAGCGTGCTCACGCCGCCCCAACTGCTAGACTTCCGCGACGCCGACGACCTGTTACAGAAGCTGCGGCCCAACATCGACGGGGTTACGCTCGAACTGAACAACCGCCGCGCCACATTTTTACCCCAGGTGTGGGAAAATTACCCTGATCCGCGCGTGTTCCTCAGCCTGCTGTCGCAGAAGATGCGCCTGGGACCTGACGCCTGGCAGGACCCGCACATGCAGGTCAGCGTCTACCAGGCCATCATCATCGAGGAACCCACCTGATCCGCCACACACCCTTTGCCAGCAAAGTTAGGCCGTGTTGTGGCTTGAGTTTTTTGCTTTTTGCTGACATGCTGATAGCTGACTCGCTGACGGCTTACTGTGCCGTAGGAGCAAAAAGAGTTTATGCCCGACGACTACGACGATATTTACCTGCACCACGCCGCTCGTTACCAGGAACTGGTCAGCTTCGAAGATTACGAAGGTCGCCTGCAGCCTGCGATCTCCGCCGTGCACGCGCTGGACGGCGCGGATATCGTCGAGTGTGGGGCGGGAACCGGGCGCGTCACCCGCCTGGTGGCACCGGCTGCGCGCCGCCTGCTGGCCACTGACGGCTCCCCGGCCATGCTGCGTTTGGCCGTGCAGCAGCTTTCGCAGGCCGGGCACACCCACTGCTTTTTTGCCGCCGCCGATCACCGCGCGCTGCCCTTCCCGGACGCCTGCGCCGACTTCACGCTCGAAGGCTGGGCATTCGGACACCTGGCCGTGCGCCACTACGAACCGACCTTCGCCGCAGCCTGCCGCGCCATCGACGAGATGCAGCGTGTTCTGCGACCCGGTGGCACCATGCTGCTGATCGAGACGCTGGGCACCGGCTACGAGCGCCCCACCCCGCCCAGTGACGAACTAGCCCACTTCTTCGCCTACCTGGAAGATCACCTGGGCTTCCAGCACACCTGGGTTCGCACCGATTTCCGCTTCCCCACCCAGGCCCAGGGCGAAGCGCTGCTCGAATTCTTCTTCGGACAATCGCTGGCAGATCGTTTCATCCCGCAGGACGACGTGGTGATCCTTCCGGAATGCACCGGCTTGTGGTGGCGCACCGCCTGAGCGTGCCGGTCCTGATCGTTTGCATCCCGCACCGCGTCTGCTACAATCGGGCGGCAATGTAGGAGAAACCGATGCGGAAAATGTACCTGGCGGGGATGTTGATGCTGGTGCTGCTGCTGGCCGCCTGCAACAACGACGACAACCCGGAAATCGACGAAATCATCATCACCGATACGCCCCTACCGGGCATCACGCAAACCGTGACCAACCCACCGACGCAGATCGTGATGGTCGTCACTGCGCCGCCGCCAACCGGTGTACTGCTGGTGCCCGTCACGTTCACGCCCACCGGCTACGTCGCGCCGCCCACCACCAGCCCGGAACCGCTGATCGTCACCGCTACTCCCCCACCCGGTGCACTGCTGGTGCCCGTCACCTTCACGCCGGAGGGCAGCGATCCCGACGAGCCAGTTTCGCCCGAACCCGCTCCCTCCACCACCCCTGAACTGGACGGCAGCCCGGAATCCGACAGCAGCATTACCGCCTCGCCGCCCACGACTATCCCCGCGCCGGTCATGATCGGCCCGGACAACGACAGCGCCACGCCACCGGTCACCTTTTCGCCGATCCAGCTTCCGACCACATCGCCCACCCAGCCCTCGCCGACGCCCACACCGGTGCCGCCCACACCCACGCCGCACCCGCCCGGTTTCCCCACCGACACTGTCGCCCAGGTCCAGATGGCCGAACAGGTCTTTGAGCACGGGCGCATGTTCTGGTTCCGCCACAACCGCCAGATTTGGGTCATGCAAGCCAACACAGACGATCCCAACAGCGGCAACTGGTTCTGTTATTTCGACACCTTCGAAGAGGGTCAAG
The DNA here is from genome assembly GCA_010092855.1 of Chloroflexota bacterium. GTDB lineage: Bacteria > Chloroflexota > Anaerolineae > Aggregatilineales > Aggregatilineaceae > TC-15. The sequence goes on from JAADYV010000513.1 coordinate 4,248, forward strand.
CAGAATTCGACCCGGACCTGATCCCGCCCACCGACACCACCGAACAACTCTACCAACCCCGGCGCGGCTTTGGCAAGCTGTGGCGCGAGAATGCCCAAATCCAGAATGGGCTTGGTTGGGCCACCACCCCAGAATTCGAACTGACCAGCGACTATGTCTATGTGCCTGGGGGCCAGATGGCTGGCACAACTTTCACCGCCGGGCCCGGCACGCATCACCTGCGGACGCTCGATTATGAAGAGGTGCTCTTCTATGAGGTAGACCGGCGCGGCGACTGCATGGGCGGTACCTGGCGACTGATCCCCAATCCGCAGTAATGTGACAGGCGGCGAAAATGCGCAAGAAATCACTGTCTCGAACAATCGCAGCGATCCTGATTGTTACCCTGGTTTTGGTTGGTGTGCCGGAGTCACGCGCGGATGGCCCGGAAACCACCGGGACATTAACAGCGCAGTCTGTAACGATAGCGCACAGCGTGGCTGTTCCTGGCCAAAACCAGTACGCTACCGAAACCGAGTTGAACTACTGGTTGTACCTGCCGGAAGCCGACGACCGGGACGCAGACGAGCTATGGCCGTTGGTGCTGTTTTTGCATGGCCGGGGCGAGCGCGGCGATGACCTGGAGGTCCTCAAGCAATACGGCCCGCCGATGATGATCGAGGACGGCGCGGACTTCCCGTTTATCCTGGCTGCGCCGTTGTGTTCAGCCGACTTTTACTGGCCGGAAGTGCCCGATTTGCTCATGGGCTTGATCGAGCATCTGCAAACAAACCACGCCATCGATCCGGATCGCATCATCTTCACCGGGTTGAGCATGGGCGGGGCCGGGACGTGGGCCTTAGCGTCAACCTATCCTGAGGTGCCCGCCGCCATTGTTCCCATCGCCAGCTTCTATCCCGATCCCCAATCCGGCATGATAGGTGCTGTTCCGGAGAATATCTGTCACCTGGCAGAGGTTCCAGCCTGGGTCTTGCATGGCGATGCCGATGATGCAATGCCGCTTTACAACGGGCAGGTGATCGTTGAGGCGCTGGAAGCCTGCGGCGGGGACGTGCGCTTCACCATTCTGGTAGGAGCCGATCACGCCGCATCGTGGGAGCGCGCCTACGCTGATCCCGAATTGTTTGCATGGATGATGGAACAGCGCCGCGAAGTGCCGCCTGAAGACTGACGCCCAGCCATCACACAACAAACGCTCCCTCGTTCCCTTGGCTAACCGTACAAGGTGCTGCTGGCAAACTGCGCTAGCCCGCCCATTCAATATGAATGACCGTATCCCCACCAACGTCCGCGCGCCGGGGCGTGGACTCATCAAAATAGACCGAAACCTCAGTGTCGTGCGGCAAGAATCGCCGGGCAAGCGCAAAACACGCCCCATACATCAGATCATCCGGGTAGGGAGTGTGCAAGGCCATCTTGACGTGCGTATCGCTCAAGAAATCGATGGCGAGATAGCCCGCGTCTTCTCCACGATTGGTCGACTGGTAGCCAGCTTCATCCCACACCTGCAACACCTGCCGGAAGCTCATTTGCTCAAACTCTGGTGGAAGCTGGATTAATCGGATCAGCTTCATGCCAATGCTCACGAAGTCGATCATGGCGTCCTCTTTTGCGTTCGCGATATCGCTCAACACATCCAGCCACACCTGCTGCGGATACCACTGGTCCGGGTTCACCTCAGTTAAGCCGTGCGCTTCCATAAAAGGCCGGATCGCGTCGCGATTCGAACATTCCACAAAGGCCACCATTGCCTGCCCCAGCACCTCGGCTGCCGGATTAAAGGCCGTAAATCGCGCCACCATACCTCCTCCAATCACTCTAACCCCAAATATATTTTACCATTGTGAAGGCATGGTATGTCAATGCCATGTTATATTGTGTATCACCTGAATATTAAAGGGGATTTAGTCACATATTCATTGATGCATTATTCACCGGGAGCGGACGCCGGACAGCTAACCAAACAAAAAAAACAGGAGACCCGTCAGGTCCCCTGTTTGGAGGTCAACATTCTGGTTGGCAAGCAGGCCGCTAGGCTTCCCATTCAATGTGCAGGAC
>JAADYV010000514.1 GCA_010092855.1 Chloroflexota bacterium
GATGGCGTTTTCATACACCACACTCTGGTAGATTTGTTTCTTCTGATCAGTGAGTTTAATCTCGCCGCCTTGCAAGGCGTTGTGCATCTTTTTGGTCACACTGAAGAAGTCGGGCGAGCCTTGTATGACGCGCCAGCCGGTCTTGATCCCCAGGCTGTTCATCAGTACGGCCAGCGACGACAACAAGACCGCAACTCCGCCGCCATAGTAGGTTGAGTTGACGTGTGTGATGTGCAGGTCTTGCAGCGGTTCGGCCTTGCGTAACACGCGCTCAACCGCCTCCGCCCCAACAAATTGCGCATAATCTTCGACGTGAACCAGTTTGTGGCTGTTGATAGTCATGCGTGTACCGCTTCGTCTTCTGCTTCTTCGCCTAACTCAACGATAGATCCCGTTGTGAAGAGAACCTCCTCGGCCAACTCGCGCCACACTGGTTTGCGCCGCAGCAGCCATTCCAGATCCATAACAAAATGCTTGAACTCTTCTTTTTGCGCGTTGCGCATAATGGCGCGTGCTTCATCGTCACTTTCGACCGCCATTCGCTGCTCGTACCATCCGACAGCGTCCGCTTCCTCGATCAGGGAGGCGAGCATACGGGCGAAACTGCGAATGTGGTCCGGCAGTTCGGCAGGCGGTTCGTGATATTGATCAAAGGGCATATCTCTATAATATCCTTTCTGATTAGCGCAAAATGGTCAATCTTCACTGTAAGCGGAACAAGCTGAATGCACACCAGAGAGACGGCGGATTTTTGACTGGGAGAAGTGGTGGGTTTCTATGTAGGGCAAGTGGCCTATGCCGAAATGACCTGCCTCCCTCATGCCACCCGGACGCCTACACCGTATACTGATACTCTGTCAGACGTTGGAGGAAACAGAAAACAATGCAGTTACATATGTATGAGTATGTTATTCTTGGTGGTGGTGTGGTTGCCGGGTACGCTGCCCAGGAATTCGTAGAACAAGGGATCGAACCCGGCCAACTGGCGATCATCTCCGCCGATGATATGTTGCCGTATGAACGTCCCCCGCTTTCGAAGGGCTACCTTGCCCGCGAAACATCTACCGCAGACATCCTGATCAACGACCCGGAGTTTTATGTCCAACACCAGATTCAGGTGCTGCTCAATACCCGCGTGATCCGGGTCGACCTGGCCGAAAAACGGCTCTTCACCGACACCGACGAAACGGTCCAGTTCGGTAAACTGCTTATCGCGACCGGATCGCGCGTCCGCAAGCTGGATCTTCCCGGCGCAAACCTGGCCGGCATTCACTACCTGCGCTTTGACGATCAAGCCCGGCGGATTGCCCTTGCTATGCAGCAAGCAGAACATGTGGTCGTGATTGGGGGCGGGTACATCGGCATGGAGGTGGCGTCTGTGCTGGCTCAAAACGGCATCCAGGTGACGATGGTCTTTCCCGAAAAACGCTTGATGGAGCGTTTTTTCACCTCTCGCATGTCTGAGTTTTTCCAGACTTATTTCGAGCAGCGGGGTGTCACCTTCATCCCAGAAGCGCAGCCAGTAGCATTCATAGGCAATGAGCAGCCAGAACAAGGACAAGTCGCCCGCGTGCGGCTAAACACCACCCAGGAGATTCCTGCCGATTTCGTGGTGGCCGGCATCGGGGTGACCCCGGCCACCGAGTTGTTCGAGGATACCGGGCTGCACATTGACGATGGGATTGTGGTCAACAAATATTTGGAAACAAATCGTGACGGCATTTTCGCGGCGGGAGACGTAGCAAACTTCTACGACATCATCATCCAGAAGCGCCGTCGAGTCGAACACTGGGACAATGCGGTCCAGCAGGCGCGACATGCAGCCCGGATGATGATGTTACCCAGACGCAAACAGCCTGAAGAGTTCATGTATCTGCGTTACTTCTTCTCCGATGTATTCGATCTCGCATATGAATTCTGGGGCGATACAGACATGGCCGACGAGATTATTCATCGCGGAGATGTGGACGGTGGCAGCTTTAGCGTGTGGTGGCTGGCCGCGCAGCGTGTGGACGCCGTCTTCGTGATGAACCAGCCTGCGGAGGAACGCGAACTGGCACAAGAGTGGGTGCGGGCACGGCGCAGGGTTCGCCTCGAACAATTGCAAGACAGCAACGTGCCGTTAAGTTCCCTGGTCACGGTGTGAGGTCGAGTCTGATCTATTGCAGTTCTGGCGTTGACTGCGGTTCAGTTCCATTTTCTCTTCCACGATGCCCAGCCCGCGCAGCGTAATCAACACTAGGACGGTTCCCCCGATGGCGACAATAAACTGCGCCAGGGCGACGCTGCCGCCGACTGCCGCCGCAAAGAGCAGAGAGGCGGCAGTGGTCAGTCCTTCTATTTGATTCCGGGACCGATCACGCAAGATCGTCCCCGCGCCCAGAAAACTCACGCCTGTGACAATCGCTTGCATGATACGCACGGGATCGGAGCGCACCAGGTCATCGCCCACAACATCCTTGAAATGCTCGATGATAACCGATCCCAGCGCAACAAACAGCGCTGCCGCACCCGCCACCAGCATATGGGTTCGTAGGCCGGCCGGTTTGCCGACCAGCTCTCGTTCAAGCCCGATGGCGGCGCCTAACCCCATCGCCAGGGCAACATAGCCTAGAATCTCGAATTGGGTTTGGTAGTCTGCAAAGATTTCCACAACAGCCTCACTCACGGCGAATCCCAATATCAGTAGCGGAAGATGGCCGCAATCGGTGTTTCGGCGGGCATCTCATCTGGCGCGACCACATACACCGCACCGTCTTTCAGGATGGTCTGCGCAGCGGCCAAATCCAGGAGGTCAGCGTTATCAGAGGTCGCCTCGTCGTACAGCCGGACCGTGCCAGCCTGTTGATCAAACTCGCCCCACATCTGCCTGCCCCGCGCCACGAACAGCGTGTCCACCCGCCCATAAAACGCCGCCGGGACAACAGTCTTCAAATTGGCTGAAGCCTGTGAACTACCTGAGGCCAATAATGTCTTAAACCGAGCCTTAACCTCCGCACGTTCCGCGTCCAGGCGCGCCTTAACGATATCCCAGGTTTGGGCGTGCAGCTCGTCTAGCCCAAACCCGTCGGGGTTTCCTTCGACTCCCTCATTAACCAGATGTGCATAGGTATTCGCTTGCCGGTAGAGTGGATGCAAGTAATCCACGCCCACCAGCACCAACGGTGCGTTTTCTTCGCCAAGCACATCGTTCACGCCCTGGGTAACCTGGCGGAAGAACCGCAGAATATCAGATTTGCGATCTTCGTCGGCAGCGTGGCCGTGAAACGACGCTGCGCGCGCATCCGTACTTGCAGGCGCTCCCGTTGATGTGTGGAATTGGGTTTCTTTCTCCGGATCGTCGAATTGCAGCGCCTCCGCCAGACTAGTAGCCGTATTTGCCAATGGAATCTCGCTGATGCTGTGCTGCGTCGCCTGGAACAAGCGCACCTGGTTGATGCTTAACGCCAGCACATAGAAGCGCTGCTTGTGGCTGAGCAGAGGCAGCAGCGGCTTGATATAAAAGCGGCTGCCAACCACAACCAGTTCTTCCAGCGCCAGCGGCACACGATAGCTGAGGACTTGCTTCTCCGCCGCAAAAACAGCCAGACCGTCGCTCTGTTGCTGCCAGAAGACGTGATCGTCCAGTGCCTGGATGGGGGCCAGCAGTTCACGCTGTACGGCGGGCGCACTCCCGATGGCGGTGAGTTGCTCTTCGGCCTCTTTCAGCAGGTTTTTCAGCCGGATAGGATTCTGCTGGACTTCCGGTCCCATGCGGACAGTCGGCATAAACAACGACAAGCAGGGGCTATTGTGCTGTGCCAGGAGTTCTTCCAGTATATCGTTGGTAACAATATCTACGTGGTTCAAGACAGACATTTATCTTCCTTTTTCAGCCTCTATAGACGTGCCCAGTAGTGGGGTCGCCCGTAGTAGTCGTAGAGTCGCATTTCGTATTCGCGGTTAACAGGCGCGGAAGGATCAAATTCCGGACTGTGTTTGATCGTTTCCCGTTTAAGGTCCACCCGGACTTCCCGCAGTTCCCAGTTAATCTGCTCGATCCAGGTCGGCGCCACGAGTACTTTTCTGCCGGGTAACCAGGTGTGCGTGTCCACCACCAGGTATTGAATCAACCAGGTTTCGTCTTCGACGATGAAGTCTTCCACCTGGCCGATACGCCCATCGGTGGCCTGGATGTGATAGCCGGTTACTTCACCCGCGCTGCGCAGATGCGGGTCCGATACGGCTGCATCTTCTTCTGCGGCATCAACCGCAGATTCGGCTAATTGGGTTTTGCCGGGCGCAGTGAAAAACGAGCTTGCTCCCATGGTCCAATACATTGGCCAGCCATAATACTGGTGGAGTTCGGCTTGTTTCTGCCGAGACACCGGTTGATCGGCAGCTAACGGTGGGCTATTCTCGATCTGGCCTTTGGAAACATTTACCGTCAACATCTCGGTTTCCCAATCGGGGGTTTCCAGCGCGGCGGGTAGTACGATTACCTTGCGGCCTACCAGCCAGTTGCCGGTATTCACCACGAGATAGCGCACCGCCCAGGACTGATCGTCAAACAAGAAATCATCCACCTGTCCAATGTCGCCATCTTTGGCACGGATCGTGTACCCCCCCAGGCTGTCAATACTTCGTAACATTTTGTCTACTCCTCTTTTTTCTACTTCCTACTCCACTTTCCAGATAAACAGGCTACAGTCAGTATATAGGCAGACCGCAGCTTCCAAACATCTATGCGCTGTCCTCAGCATAACCAGGACGCCGGTCTTTTACATGATGGGGGCGGGGGATTGGAGTATAGGAAAGGTGACTGGCGTGATGAGGGGTCAGGTGGCCATTTTTCCGGTCCAGGAGCTTCGCGAACCCATCTGGCCTATCTGGAACCCCACCACTTGTCCTATTAAAAAACCCATCACTCCCTTCATGCGTTTCGATGAACCCTGACGTAAAGTCATGAAATAAACACTATAAGAAAGGAAGCAAGAGTGATGACCAGTCGTATTTATTACAGTGAGGAAGCAGAAAAACGGATGCAGCGTCAGCGGTTGGTAGACGCCCTGATGTTCACCGGGATAGGGATTGGCATTGGGTCGGCGGCAGCCCTGCTTTTGGCCCCCAACAGCGGCGAAAAAACGCGCGAGCTAATCACTGAAACGTTGGAAGAGGGTTTTGAACGAGGACGTGAAGCGACAGACGAAGCGCTAAGTCAGCTCGAGCAGGAAGTGCCCAATTTACGCGAACGTGTGAATGAGTTGGTCCAGAAAATCAAGTCCTAGCGTGGTCGGTTGCCCCAGGCTCAGGCTCATTTGCCTTGCGAGGTGGCGGCAACCTGCTGGCGTATGATTGGTATGACTGTATACGTAGCATCGCATCCAAGAAACAGACACTATGAGCAAAGCAAGCGACTTCGTAGGTAAGCCTATTGTCACGCAGTCTGGCGAAAAAATAGAGACAATCGACGATATCGTTTTTGACCCAGAGATTCACCAGGTGCTGTGTTTTATCATAGCGCCTGGTGGGGGCTGGTTTGGTGGGGCCAGGATACTGCCCTGGTCCACCGCGGTTTCGATTACGGACCATGCCATTATCATTTCATCCCAAGCGCAAATCGTGTTTGCCCGCACCCTCTCGCGCATACAAACGCTTCTAGAAAATAAGCAAGTCTTGACCGGCAAAAAGCTGGTGGCTCCCAATGGGCAGCGACTGGGAATGTTGAGCGACATCTACTTTGACCGCGACACCGGCGCAATTCGAGTATATGAGGTGAGTGCCACAATAGGGCACACTGGATCCTCACAACGGGCGCTGCTGAAGCCAGATGAAGTCGATTTTATCCAGGGGGATGGTGGTACGCTCCGGGTTTCGCCGCCAACGGCTGATGTGATCGAACGGCAAATCGACGTGGGGTAAGGCACAGTCAAAGCCGCCACCGGGATAGGAGTCGACTACGAGACTTACCTCGAGTACCTGCAAACAGTGTAGAATCGAAGGTAAAGACGGAATTTGGCGCAAATGCCTATGAAACCCATCGTCATGCTGTATGGCGAACAACAAACCGGTGACCAACTCCAGGATGTGTTGGCATCGCACTATGAGATCATCCGGCCAGAGACACCCCCGCTGCTTGATGAGCGGGTGGACGTCTGTGTTGTTGATTTTGCGGGGCGAGAACAATTAGCCTCTTGGCTTCGTGACAAAAAAGCGGCTGAAACGCCGATTGCCTTTCCGGTATTGCTGGTGACCGTGCACGATAACCTCCCTGCTCCAGGGAGAGTCCCTTCGTACCACGTCGACGGGTTGCTCATCCAGCCGATAGAAGCTGCTGAGTTGCTTGTGCAAACACAGACCCTCTTGCACCTGCGGGAACTCACACGCCAGTTGAAGGCACGTCAAGACCGGCTCATCAGCGTCAGCAAAGCCATTGAAAGCACCAGCGACGCAATCAGCATTGCAGACACGGCGGGAAAGGCCATCTATATCAACCAGGCCTTTATCGACCTGTACGGGTATCACGTCAACGAACTCAATGTGCGCGGGATTCCTGAATCGCTGTTTGTTAATCCTGCGGTAGCCACCGACATCCTCACTGCTATTCAACAGAACCAGACGTGGAAGGGCGAGGTGATGTTGAAGACGAAGCGAGGGGGACATGTGCCGACGCTGTTGCGAGCGGACTCGATCGAAGATGGTGGTAACCAGCGCATTGGACTCATCAGCGTACATACGGACATCACGGAACGGAAACAAAGCGAAGCTTTTTTGCGCGAACAGCGCATTTTTGAAAAAGCCCTGCGCAATTCATCGGCTGCTTTGACTGGCACGCTGGAACTTAACGAAGTGCTGGATCGTATCCTGTCCAATATTGGGCACGTCGTTGCGCATGACATGGCGCAGATTATGCTGATCGAAGGCGATAAGGCACAGATCGTGCGTGCTCATGGTTTCGATGATGTGCACGCCCAAGAGTGGCTGCAGTCCCGGCGCTACACGATCTCAAAAAACACAGAATTGCGCTCGATGATCAATAACGGCTACTCCGTCATCAAGCCAGAAGTCGACCCCGCCTGGAATGACCCTTACCCATTTGAGCTGCGCTCTGTCCGCTCGTATGTTGGGGCTCCCATCCGGTTAAAGGGCGGCACCCGGGGGTTCCTGCACCTCTTTAGCCAGCAGCCGGAGTTTTTCACCGACGTGCACGCCGACCGTCTACAGGCATTTGCCGAACACGCCGCGGTGGCCATTCAGAATGCACAGCTTCATGGGAAAGCACAGCAGCTCGCCACACTGCAAGAACGGCAGCGGCTAGCCCACGAGCTGCATGATGCCGTGAGCCAGACGTTATACTCAGCCAGCGTAATTGCAGAGGCTTTGCCGCAGTTATGGGAACGCGATCCTGAAAAGGCTAAACGACGTCTTTCCCAATTGCGACAACTGACGCGCGGCGCATTGGCCGAAATGCGTACCTTGCTGCTAGAGTTACGCCCGTCCGCTTTAGCCGAAGCTGAATTTGACGAACTGCTGAACCAGTTAATTACGGCGCTGCAAGGTCGAACCCAGATTGAAGCCGTACTGAAAACTGAAGGCAATCACTCCTTGCCGGAAGACGTACAAACCGCGTTGTTTTACATTACGCAGGAAACTCTTAACAACGTAGTCAAGCATGCGCAAGCAACACGGGTGACCGTGAGTTTGCATCATGAGCCGGATACATTGTCATTAAGCGTTATTGATGATGGTTGCGGCTTTGATCCAGGCGCAATCGAGGCTACATCAATGGGATTGCGCATTATGCACGAACGCGCCCTGTCAATTGGCGCAAACCTATCCATCATCAGCCAACAGGGGCAGGGAACCCAGATTCTGGTGAGTTGGCGGAATACGAGTTGAAAGGAGCTCTAATGAGCCAGACAGAGACAATTCGAGTAATGATTGTTGACGACCATGACATGGTGCGCGCAGGGTTGGAAGTGATGCTCGAAATCTACGATGACCTGGAGTTGGTGAGCAGTGTGGCGCGGGGAGAAGACGCCGTACGTCTGTGCCCCAAACACCATCCACATGTCGTACTTATGGACCTGGTGATGCCCGGCATGGATGGTGTGCAAGCAACTCAAGAACTGCGCGAAGTTTGTCCGGATACTAAGGTGATCGCCCTGACCAGTTTTAAGGAAAAAGACCTGGTGCAGGACGTTTTGCAGGCAGGTGCGATTGGGTATTTGCTGAAGAATGTGTCGAACGAGGAACTGGTAACAGCCATTCGGGATGCCTGTACGGGCCGCTCTACATTAGCACCAGAAGCAACCCGCGTGCTGATCGAGGCCGCGACTGAACCGCCGCCGCCCGGCCACGATCTCACGGCTCGCGAGCGCGAAGTGCTGCGGTTGATCACCGAGGGACTAAACAACCGCGAGATCGCCGAACAGCTAACTATTAGCCGCTCGACGGTGAAAAACCACGTAAGCAACGTGCTATCCAAGCTTGGAGTCAGCAGCCGCACAGAAGCGGCGACTATGGCAGTAGAACACGACATGTTAGTTTAACCAGGTGCTCTCCATCCGTGCTAGCCGGCCTGCATCTACGTTCGAGCAACTGATGTGAGTGAAAATCGGTTCTGTGGGCTTTCCGTGTTCCAACGTGCACCCGACAACTCGTCAGGATGCCCAACGTGCGGTGGGCATGTTTGGATACTCAACCGACAACTCCCCCCCTGGCATGGCTGGTTTTGCTTTATCACGATACTGCCGTGTAGGTAATTGGGGAATTCGTGCCCTCTTCAGGTTGCCAAAGGTAATGGGTGAAATTCCACGGCCCGATATGCCGCATCAGTCTCGGATGACAAGGATCATCAGGAACCTCGCGCGGAAGCCCGTGTAAACTCTGGCGTTGCCCACTGACAGCCTGTTGAGTAACATCTTCCAGACCGCTCATCAGGTCCAGGACGAACAGCAGGACCGAGAATGCGTCGATGCCGACCGTGCCACCAAGTGGGTAGGTCTTGAACGTATACTGGTCGGCGCCCACCCCGTCGACCGTGATGCTTTTCAATAGCAACCGCATTGTAGGATCGTTACGTTGTGAAGGCCTGGGTTCAGGAAGCCGAAGGTGAAAGGCTGCTGCCATACGACGCCCGGGGTGTCAATGTCTATAGCCTGGCAGCCGTGGGATGCTGTGATTGGTTGAGCAAGCACCACCTGGCCGATTTTGAAACCCCCACTCGCCCTACGCGGAGCTTCATCCTTCGGCCCAGGTACAAAAAACCAAAGCGGCGCATGCTAAACAAAGGGAGCGTTGTGGAAAGGACAAATACGACATGGCAAAACAGCCCCAAGAACACCATCAGGAATCCAGTCACCAACATAAAGCAGTGCATCATTCGAGCCACGAGATGCTGTTCCGTAACCGGTTTTGGGGTTCCGTGCTGCTCTCGCTGCCAGTGCTGGTCTATAGTGCTACTATCCAGGATTGGCTGGGCTACCAGGCACCAACCGTCAGCGGCAGCGACTGGATTACCCCCGTCTTTTCGGTCGTGCTCTTTGCATATGGTGGCGTCCCGTTCCTGCAAATGGCAATGCCGGAACTGCGCCAGC
>JAADYV010000515.1 GCA_010092855.1 Chloroflexota bacterium
AGCGGGTAGGCGGTTTCTTCGATGGGCGCTTTGCCCCACAGGTAATCGTTGAGCGCCTTGTTGATTTTCGTTTCGTCATAGCCAAACAATACGTGGATGCCCGGCGACTGAATATCGGTATCAACAATCCCCACCCGGTTTCCGCGCATAGCCATCTGGGTTGCGACGTTAGCTGTCAGGTTCGATTTGCCGGTCCCACCTCGGAACGAGTGGATGGAAATAATCTTACCCATGTGGAAATCCTCCAACAGGTGATTTGTATAATCAGCGGCGTCTTTATATGGTACTTGAGGAACGCAAATCAAGCTAGCAATTGCTGTGCGAATGTGGCGGGCTAGCGTTGGCCCCCAGCACTACGAGAGATGAAGCTATGCCTGTTTTATACATTGTGCCAACGCCTATCGGTAATCTAGAAGATATCACATTGCGCGCGCTGCGGGTATTGCGCGAAGCCAGCCTGATCGCGGCGGAAGATACGCGCACCACGCGCAAGCTGCTGTCCCGCTACGAGATCGACACGCCTCTGACCAGCTATCACGAGCACAACAAGCTGGCCAAGCTGGACGCTATCTTCGACGCGCTGGCGACGGGTGATGTGGCGCTGGTGTCGGATGCTGGGACGCCGGGTATTTCCGATCCGGGGTACGAACTCATCCAGGCGGCGCTGGCGCAGGATATTCCCGTTGTGCCGCTGCCGGGGCCGTCGGCAGTGATCACGGCGCTGGTCGCGTCCGGGTTGCCCACCGACCGCTTCCTGTTCGTTGGCTTCCTGCCGCGCAAGCAGGTCGCGCTGCACAGCGCCCTGGTGGAGCTAGCAGCCGAACGCGCGACATTGATCGCCTACGAAAGCCCCAACCGCCTGCTGGCGACGCTGGCTGCCGTGCGTGATGTGTTGGGTGAGCGCCCAGTGGCGGTAGCGCGCGAGATCACCAAGCTCTACGAAGAGGTGCGGCGCGGCCCGGTCAGCGACGTGATCGCGTATTACGAACAGCGTCCGCCCAAAGGCGAGATCACGCTGGTGATTGGTGGGGCAGTGACGGCGGAAGACGCCGATCAACCCTGGGACGTTGCGCAGGTGCGCGCCGCATTGCAGGACCGGTTAGTGGCAGGCGAGTCGCGCAGCAGCGCCGCCCGCGCCGTAGCCGCAGAATCTGGCTGGAAGCGCCGGGACGTGTACAATCTGGACCTCGAATAGTTTGGGATGCAAGAGAACGAATTGCCGCTTTCGCTGATCACTGACGGCTTAAAGCTGATCGCTATTTTTTAGGAGCGCTGCATGTTTGATACGTTGCCACACAAGATCGAAGACTTTATGGATTGGCCCTGGTCTCAGATCGAGCCATTTTTCCAGGACCTCGCCGCCCGTCCACTGACGGCGGATACGCTGGACGACTGGCTGGCCGACTGGACGGGCATCGCAGCGCGTGTGATGGAGACGCAGGCGCGGCTGTACGTCGCCACCACCCAGGACACCACCGACGAGGAAGCCGAAGCGCGCTATCACGCCTTCCTTGAAAACGTGGTGCCAGCCGCCGAAGCCGCCGACCAACAGCTCAAGGAGAAACTGCTGGCCAGCCGATTGGAGCCGGAGAGGTTCGCGGTGCCGTTGCGCAACCTGCGCGCCGAAGCCGACCTGTTCCGTGCGGAAAACCTGCCGCTGCAAACCCAGGAGCGCAAGATCACGTCCGAGTTCAACCGCATCATGGGCACCCAAACCATTACGTGGGAAGGCGAGGAGATCACGCTGATGCAGGTCGTGCCGCTGCTCAGGAATCCAGACCGGGCGGTACGCGAGCGGGCGTGGCGCTTGCGCTCGGAACGGTTTCTGGCAGACCGGGAGCGCGTCAATGCGCTGTGGAAACAGTACATGGACCTGCGCCGCCAGATCGCGCGCAACGCCGGGTACGACGATTACCGCAGCTATCGCTGGCAGTTGCTCAAGCGCTTCGACTATACCCCGCAGGACAGCTTCACCTTCCAGGCCGCCATCGAAGAAGTGGTGGTCCCGGCGCAGCAGCGCATCTATGAGCGCCGCCGCCAGCGCCTGGGCCTGGAAACGCTTCGCCCCTGGGACCTGACGGTTGATCCCGACGGCAAGCCGCCCATCAAGCCCTACGACACGGTGGATGAACTGGAAACCAAAGCCGGGACTATCTTCCGCCGCGTTGATCCCCAGTTGGGCGACTACTACGACACGCTGCGCCGCGAAGGATTGCTCGACCTGCCCAACCGTCCGGGCAAGGGACCGGGCGCATATTCGACCGGGTTCGCCTATTCCCAGCGACCATTTATCTTCATGAACGCCGTCGGTGACAATTCCGAGGTGCGCACCCTGTTGCACGAGACCGGGCACGCCTTTCATGGTTTTGAAGCGCGCAAGCTGCCCTATCACCAGCAGTGGCGCGCGCCGATGGAGTTCAACGAAGTGGCGTCGATGGCGATGGAACTGCTGGCCGCGCCGTACCTGCACACTAGCGAAGGCGGCTTCTACGGGGACACCGACTATGCCCGCGCCTTAGTGCAGGAACTGGAGCGCATCGTGCTGTTCTGGCCCTACATGGCGGTGGTCGATGCCTTCCAGCACTGGGTCTACGAGAACCACGACGCCGCCACCCATCCCGACAACTGTGACACCAAGTGGGCCAAGCTGTGGGATCGCTTTATGGTCGGCATAGACTTCACGGGGTTGGAGGAGCACAGGGCCAACGGCTGGCACCGCAAACGCCACATTCACCGCACGCCGTTCTACTACATCGAGTACGGGCTGGCGC
>JAADYV010000516.1 GCA_010092855.1 Chloroflexota bacterium
CGCTGCCGATCTCCACATCTGGTCCGATTTCCACATCCGGGCCAATGATCACACTGGGATCGTTGGATGTGGTAGGCGGGATGTTGGTGAGCGCTGCTGTCTCCACATCATACAGCCACAGGTTGTCCGGCATCCCTTCGTACTTGTCCCACATGGCGAAGTAGTCCTGCATGGGAAGCCACGCGAAGCCGGGCCAGAATTCAACGGAGAACGGGGTGCAGGTGGTGTCGGCGGAGGCGAAGTTGTGCAGGCACAGGCCCTGGTCATTGTTTATCCAGGCCATTTGTGTCCCGTCGGGCGCGACGCCGTCTTCTGTCCAGCGGTGAGCCCCTTGCGTGACTTCTTGCAGGACGGTGCCCAAGTTGGAAACGGTAAAAGATGGGTCGCCACCCTGCGCCTGGAGAGGGGCGGCCAGGGGAAGGATCAGCACAATTATCAGGTAGGCGAATGTCACGCGCCCCGTATTCTGGACATACACGTCTCCCCGGTACCGTCACCCGGTTATCATACGCGAATCGACAACCGCTCCACGATGTCCTTAAACGCAGTCAGGCGCAGCGTCACGTCTTTTTCCAACAGATGGGCTTGTTCGAGCGGGATGACCTCGATGTGCGGCAGTAGTTGTTGGTAGTCGATGCGCGCCAGCACATCCGGCGAGTCGGCGTGGATGAGCAGCGGCGTGGGCACTTTTTTCTTGCGGAAGTGTTTGACCACGTTCGCCAGGTCTTTCAGCGACAGCACAATGATGAAGTGGTGGTGCCGCCGGACCTTGATTTTCGATGGGATTGGATAGTAGGCCAGTTCAATCCGGTCACGCAGATGGTAGGTCAGCAGTTCAACGACTTCTTTGACGTACCATTCATGTGACGCGATAACGCCACCGTATAGTTTAAACTGTGTAGATTGCATGTTTTCCACCGTGCCCCACAATTTGTTTACATATTACTCTGTCTATGCCAGGAAGTCAATTAGCCCCCTGGTCACCCGGCATCAGACCCGTGTTTCGAGGTGTTCGATAATCTCGCGGAACAGCGAAATTTTCAGCGTGACATCTTTGTCGGTCAGGCGCGCTTGCTCCAGTGCCACGATATCAACCTCGGGAAACTCAGCGGCATAGTCGATCTGCTGCACGACGTCGGGGGTGTCAATGTGTACCAGCAGCGGGGGAGTGTGCTCCAGCGTCTGGTAAAACTTGACCACATCCACCAGGTCGTCGATGGAAAGCACGATGATGAAATGGTGATTCCGATGTAGCTCAATACTATTCGGATGCGGGTAATGGGTCAACGCGACCCGGTTGCGCAGCCGGTAGGTGAGCAGTTCCATGACGGCATGGGAATGCTGTTCATACGAGATAATCACGCCGCCGTGCAGTTTGGTCTTCGTCATCCAACTTAACCCTGTTCGAATGCTTGCGGTTTTCTTGCAAGTTTACGATGTTCATAATTATTCGTCAATTCTACCAGAGTCCTAGTGCCACGGCGGAAACCGGAAATCTGGATGCTGGATTTTGTCCTAGATCAGCTCCCAGGGCGCATTCTGCGTTGCACCGTGTAGGGCCGTGCGAATGTCGGTTGCCGCTTCGGTATAAACATCGGCCCAGGCGCGGATCAGGCCAAAACACCCGGCCAGCATCATGTCGCCATAGGGCACCGCAAAATAGACCGGCAGCGACGAGTTAAGCATCATGGTCCGGCGCGGCCCGGTGACGGCCACGAAGTCCAGCGGAAACGTGTGCTCGTCCAGGACTAGCGCGCCGTGCCCCTGGTCCGCGAATACATCCTCGTGGCGCAGCGTGCCATAGGCCAGTCTGCGCAGCAGTCCATCGAGTTTGGGGGCATCCAAAAAGCCGGTATGGTGCTCGAACAGGCCTTCGACCCCGCCGGGACCCAGCCGAAATGCCAGGGTATGCAGGTTGCCGACGTTGGAGATCAGGGCGTGAGCGTGGTTGCCCACTACCGGGTCAAGCGTCGCGCCCAGCACGGCTGCCGGGGCCGTGTCCATCAGCATCAGCGGCAGGTTGTCGGGCATCCCGGTCTGCCGGGCACTGCGCGCCACCGCCGCCATGCGCGTCATGGTGGGCGGGATGGCGTCCACATCAAACGCAAACGCCGCCAGCCGGTTGTTGGCCTGGATGCGTTCGGCCAGGTAATCGAACCGGAACTGCCGGTCGGAGACGCCGGGCGGCGCAGCGCCATGATCAAACACGGCGACCGCAATGCCGTCCAGCTTGAGCGTGAGGCCAAAAGCGGCGCACGCTCCGGCGATCATGTTGTAGTCGAAGTCACGCAGCACCAGGTGCTGGATATCCGGGTGGGTGGTTATGAGGCCGGATGCTTCGTCGTCGCTGATGATTGTCAACCCGGCGTCGCGCACCGCCGCCAGGTCGTCGTCGAAGGTACGCGCGGCGGGGGGTGTAACAAACACCGGGTATCCGGCAGCCGCATGATCGCGCACCGCCCAATAGGACGGCCCACCACCCATCGTGGTGCCAGTCAACAACAACGGGTGGCCCTGGCGCGTAGCCTGTTTGACCTGGCGCGCGATAACCATTGTGGGGGAGGGCATGACCAGCTTGAAGCAGTTTTCGACCTGCAAGTCGGTGTCGAAAATCAGAATGTCCTGGGTGCCAGTGCCCACGTCAACCGCTAAAATCCGCATTGGGTTCTCCGCCTAGAACATGCTGTCGAGTAGCTGGATGGCGTGCTCGACCCGGTCGCTGAGATCGTGGAGCAGACTGAGCACAAACATCGACTCGTCGGGCTGGCGGGGGGGGAACAGGCGCGTCCAATAGGTGTAGGCCGCCGAGAGCCGGTCTACGGCCAGCAGCGCCGCCACGATATCGGTGTCGCGGGTGGTATCGCCGGCCAGGTAGATCACCAGGGAGGACTGAAAGCCAGGGGTTAGTTGCTCGATCCGGTCCAGGACGAGGTCGAACAGCTTCTGGCTCCACTTGCCGCGTTCACGCAGCGCCGCCGGGGATACCTCTTGCAGCGTGTCGCCCATGTGCAGCAAATATTCGTGGAGGATCGGCAACTGGTTGTGTGGGTTCATCGAAACAATCTATCTCCTCAAGGCCAGCCGAGAGTGTAATCGGACCCCTGGCCCGGAGCAAATTTTAGGATCAGGTTGGAAATATGTTTGTTCAGTGTTACTGCCCTGTACGAAACAGGTGTTTGTTGAGACCAGAACTGGCAATCTCGCCGCAATTTGGTATTATATCCTAAATGGTTTGTTAGTAACTCAAGTTAATGACAGACTAATCTTTTAAATGAGTACAGGTATATCATCACTGTTTCATCGTTGCTGAGCACGAAGTCGATACCCCCTGGCGGGGCCGACCCAGATCGCGGTTATCCTTGAGCATTGCGCCAGCAGGGACACAAAAACCGATGCTCTTTTCGCTCATCAAGCTCCCGGACGAGCCCATCGTCATTATCAAGAGCGATGTAGACTTGGATTATTATCTCCAGCACGGGCCTACCATTCGCCAGCGCGTTTTGCGTATTACGGAAGGGACCGGATTCCCGCTGTATATTCTGGTTGATCTCAGCCTGACGGATGTGTCCTTCGTTGACATCCTCATGTGGCTCGATGCCCAGGCTGACAAGCCCAGCGAACTGGTGTACCACCCCGATATTTGCGTGTGTCTGGTTGGCCCCCAGCCGATGTTGGGCGTTGCCGCGCGCAAAATCAAAGAAAGGCTCAACCTGGAGCTGCCCTGGTATCCAAACCTGGACGCGGGGCTGGCTGATGTTCGGGCAACATTGAGCCAGGATAATGACCCGCCTGCTGATCGTGAATAACCAAATACTCACCAATTCTGGCGCTAGATAGCCAGGTGTGGTATACCATCTGCTCACCGGTTGATAATACGGTTCAGACAGGTTCTCGCCAGGGAAGTGAGTGCTCGCATGACGTATACCGTCACCAAACTCACCGGTGAACCCATTGTCATCATCAAAGCCGAGCCACCGACAGACGACTATTTTGACGAAGACGCGCCCGTACTCCACGCGCAACTCGATGCGTTGGCCAGCCAGGTGCAGGGCGTGTTGTACTGTGTCATGGACACGCGCTTGCTGGATATCTCGTTCAGCGATATCCTGCTGTGGATTGACGAGAACCATCAGGGCTTGCCGGGCACGGCCAGCGATGCGCGGCTGCGGCTGGTGGTGGTCGGCGAACATCCCCTGATTCCGACCGGGCTAAAAAAGGTCCGGCAAAAGATGGCGCTCGACATTCCCCACTTCGATACGGTGGCTGTCGCGTTGGCCTACGTCCGATCTCAGCTTAACAGCCTTGCATCGACTTGAGCCTTACAGCTCCCTCACAACACCCGGTGATTGCCCTACAATCGGCTTACAGCGGTCCCATTTTTACGAGTCAGTTATAGTCATAGAGCAACTTCATCATGTATACTGCTGATCATACGTTGACCATTTACCGTTCAGGAGGCTGCCTATCGAATCCAGTGAGGGGCAACCAGCGCAAGGCCCGAAGCCGCTGACCATCACCCGTGAAAAGATCGTCTTGATGGTTACATGCCGCTTTCGGGATACGAGGTGGCGGTTTCTCATCGCGAGATGAGGCCAATCCCGGCCCGCCGGGAGAAAATCGACAGTTCTGCGGAAGCCGCCAGGGCGCACACCACCGTCCTCGTTCGTTCCCCTCCCCATAAGCTGCGTTGCAAAACCACCGGTAACGGTGTGTACAGAAGGCGTGGCAGTGGTGTTTTCAACCCATCGACTTTGACTTTGTTTCCTGTGTTGACGCAAGCAGCATAGTCGTTGCGCCCCTCGTGTGCGCCTGCTTGCCTGCCTATTGGGAGGATAATTACCATGTGTGGAATCGTTGGATATATTGGTCCGCGTGATGCGACGCCGATTGTGTTGACGGGGTTGCAGCGCCTGGAATATCGCGGGTACGACTCTGCGGGAGTCGCTGTGTTTCGCAATGGCAGCATTGAAGTGCGGCGCGATGTTGGCAAGCTCAGCAACCTGATGCAGCTCGTGAG
>JAADYV010000094.1 GCA_010092855.1 Chloroflexota bacterium
CCGCCAATGATATCACATCACCAAGAGCTACCGACCAAAAACTAACAACCAATCACTCTACTCAGCTTTGTCGCGCAGGCCGGCGGGCGGGCGCAGAATGGTCTGGGCCGCTTCCGGAACATCGCCCTCGCCGTTGCTCCCAGCGGCGGGCAGCTCCTGGGTTTGGCGCACAGCAGTGCTGCTCTCGAAGGGCAGCACACGCTTGGCTTCGGCGGGCGGGTTGAGCGGCAGCGCGATGTAAAACGTACAACCGGGCAGCGTTTCGGGATCATGGCCCTCGCTCTCGACCCAGATGCGACCCCCGTGCCCGTCGATGACGCCCTTGGCAATCGTCAGCCCCAGCCCCGGCCCGGCCCCCATAAACTTGGTCGCTCCGGTCGAGTGCAGGCTAGGATCGTGGGCGCGGAAGAACTTCTCGAAGATCAACTCGTGGTTGGCCGGATCGATGCCGATGCCGCTGTCCTTGATGGTGACTAGAATATCGTCGTCCTGCATCTGTCCGGTGATGTCGATGCGGCCTCCATCGGGCGTGAACTTGATGGCGTTGAGCACCACGTTGCGGAAGGCCTGCACCAGCCGCTGCATATCGCCCTGGAGCGGCGGCAGGTCGCGCAGCCCGCGCGCCGAAAGCATCAGCTTGCGGTTGCGGACCGATTCGGTCAGCGGTTCGATGGCCATGCGCATCACGTTCTCGATGCTGGTTTGGGCGAAACGCAGGTCCATCGCGTCCACGTCGAGCTGGCTTACGTCGAGCATAGCGCCAATCAGGTTTTCCAGGCGATCCGCTGCCTTGCGCAAGTTGCCCGTCATGCCCTCGATCTGCTCCTGGTCGAGCATCCCCTGCTCGTTCATGGCTTCCATGATATCGGTGTAGCCGCGAATCTGGGCCAGCGGGGTGCGCAGCTCATGGCTGGCGATGGTGATGAAGTCGGTCTTGACTTCGTCCAGCCGCTCCAACACTTCTTTGGTGCCGGAGAGCGCGCGGTTGAGTTCGGCTTGCTCCATCTCGCGGCGGCGCAGGTCGGCCACCAGGCGCGCGTTCCGCAAAGCGACCCCCGCCTGGTTGGCGATGGTCATCATCAACTCCAGGTCGGAGTCGGTGAACGGGTCGTCGGAGGATTTTGCACCACAGCACAGCAAGCCTACCAACTGGCCCTGCACCATCACCGGGGCGTAGGCGCTCATGCGCAGTGCCTTGAAGAAGCCGCGTTCGTCGGGGCTGGCGCTTTCATAGTCGCGGGCAAAGTCGAGATCGTATTGCAGCAGCGGCGCGCGCTTGTTGACCAGCCGCTTGAAGATCGGGCCACCGCGTACGATGCGCCCGGCGATGTCGGGAATTTCGCCCAGGCCCTGCGGCACGGGTTCGATGTGCAGGCTGTCCGCGCCCTCTTCGGTGACCAGTACCAGCCCGCCGCGCCGCACGCGCAGCATCTGGCGCAGCGTGCGCATGGTGACCTCGACCAGCGCGTCGAGTTCGACCACGCCGGTGATGTCTTCGCTGAACTGGCGCAGCATCTGCGAGGTTTCTTCGGCGGTCGCACCAAACACACGGTTAACCAGCAGTTGCGCGCCGGTACGCAGCGGAATATACAGCGCGGCCAACATCAGCGCCAGCACGCCCAACACGATATAGGCAACGGTCGAATCCGTGTCGAGACCCTGCGCGCCCAGGAACGCCGCGAACAACACCAGCGCGGTGATGATGGTCAGCACCAGGGTCGCAGTCGCGTGGCGCAGCGTGCGCCGGATGTCGAACACCCGGTAAACCGACGCGCTGTAGACCGTGCCCAGCAGCCCTACAAACAACAACAGCCACCCCATCTCGGCCAGGTAGTCGGTGCCGGTGGTGCTTAATACCGCACTGAGCAAGACCAGGGGCACCAGCATCGCACCGAACAGGGCCTGGTTCGCCACTTCGGGCAGGTGGGCGCGGGCAAACGCCCAGAACGCGGCCAGCAGCAGCAGGCCACCCAACACGGCCCAGCCAACGACCGTCAACAGGCCGGGCACGACCACCGGGTCGTAGATGCGGCCCAACCAGCCGTCCTCGCCGATGATCAGGTCACTGGTGGTCAGGCTGCTGACGGCTTGCACAGCCCACCAGACCAGCCCCACGACCAGCAGGACTGGGGCAAAACGAAACTGGAGGTAGCGCAGCAGGTGCGTTCCAAACAGCACCAGCAGCAGGTTGATCGTTATGATGCCGAGCGCGGGCTGGGTCAGATCGCCCACGAACAGCGCTTCGTACTGCGACTGTGCGTGTGCGTCGTCCGGCAGCAGGTAGATGGCCGCTGCCACCAGCGCGGCGACCAGTGTGAACACCAGCCAGCGCTGGATGCGATGACCGGCCTGGTCCTGGTCGCGCCGCAGCAGCAGCACCAGGATCAGCGTGTAGGCCAGCGCCAGCCCGCCTGACAATAGGGTCGAATAACTTGGCACAGGGCACCCCCGTATTCAACGGTGTGAGCATGTTGTCCCTCTAGTGTAACTCAAATATGCCTTGCAACGCGATAGCCGATCCGCGCGAAAGCGTGAGGAATTCCCAATAAAATATGAATTTTGTGCAGAAAGCTGCAACCCCGCCCCGTCCGGCCCGTATAGGGAAGTAGGGAAAGGGCACCAACGCAGGCCCGGCCACTACCCA
>JAADYV010000517.1 GCA_010092855.1 Chloroflexota bacterium
CTCCAGTGCGGCCAGCACCCGCTGCACGATCTCGGCATAGGTCAGCACTTCCGGTCCGCCGAGGCCCAGTTCCTGCCCAATAGTGCGCTCGTCATCCACGCAGCGCGCCGTTGCTTCAACCACGTCCCCAACCCACACCGGCTGGAACTTCGCCTGCCCGTCGCCGACCACCGGGAAGAACAATGGTGCCAGCTTGATCAGGCGCGCCTGCACGTTGGCGAATTCGTCCTGCGGCCCCCAGATGACCGACGGGTGCAGCGCAGTCCAGTCCAGGCCGGAGGCGGCAACATAGTCCTGGGCCTGGCCCTTGCTGGCCAGGAACGGGTAGGGCAGCGTACTGGCGGCCCCGTTCTGGCTCATATTGATGAAGCGCCGCACGCCAGCTGCCTGCGCCGCGTCCACCATGTTGATTGTGCCCTGGGTATTGACCCGCTGGTACGTGTTCTGGCCGCGCTCCATCGCAATGGCGACCAGGTGCACCACCGCGCTCACGCCCTCCAGCGCGGGTGCGAGAGTTTCCGGCTGGGTCACGTCGCCGCGCACGATTTCGATCTGCTCGCGCACGTCCGCCAGCCGCGATTCTGCTTTTCCCGGATTGTGTACCATCGCGCGAACCGGCTTGCCCAACTCGACCAACCGCCGCACGAGGTTATTGCCTACGTAGCCTGATGCCCCGGTAACCAGTATCATGACCGCTCCTCCCGAATGGTTGCTGTTGTCTAAGTTGTACACAAGCGGGGAGCAATTGTCGAATGAGAGATCGATTAAGGGGCCAGAATGGTGAAGGGAGCCAGATCGACAGCCCTCTGAACCTGCGCGCTGCCATCAACGGTTACCAACAGGCGCGAATCCGCATACACGGCCACAACGATCCGGTATTCCCCCGGCACGCGGCCCAACGGCACGAACATCCCATGCCGGTCCAGCACCGGCTCACCGGGCGTCCAGGTCGAGGTCGGCTGGAGGTTGTTGACCGGGGCGCTGTCGTGCTGCCACACGTTGAATCCGTCCGGTGCGTGCAACTGCACCGAGACCTTGTAATCCTGCGTGAGCGGAGCGTCCGTCTCCCAGCGCAGCAGCACGCCGAATACCTCGCCCGGCGCGGCGCTTTCGGTCGTCAGCGCGTACCCGGTTAGCCGGATGTGATCGCCAAACCGGGCGTCCACCGGGATCAGCGGGGTATCGGCACGCACAGCATACTGCGCAAAGCGGACATCGCCCACCCAGCGCTCGCTGACGGGGTAGGTACTGCTGTCCAGCGTGGCTTTGACCACGCGGTTGGGATCACGCTCCTCCTCGCCCCAGAACAGCGCGTAGATGCGCGTGTGCGCCGCGATCACGTCTTCGGTCAGGCGGCGCGTGGCCTCGTCATCACCACCTAAGCCCGGCGGCAGTTCATACACCGGCGTTTCCCCGGTGAAGTAGTAGCTGAAGACTTCAACCTGGTTAGGCGCATCGAGGATCACAGCGTCGCCAGGCTGGGGATCGCTCATGATCTCAGCCGCCATCGCGCGGTAATCGCTGCGGGAGTAGGTGTCGTCGTTGTAGAGGTTGTGCAGCGCGTTAAGCTGCCCGATCACGACCAGGAACGGGCATACTCCGGCCAGTAAATAGCGAATATAGCGCTGTTCCAATGGTTTGAGAAGCGGCACGCGGCGCAGTGTTTCCGTTGATGGAATTTGCCACAGCCGCACCACGCCGTGCCCGATCAGCAGCGCCAGCGCAATTTGGACGGGCAGCAGGAACTTCAGGTTGGCTTCGCGGTATGCGCCGGAGATGAACAACGCCCCGGTCACGATTCCAGCCCAGGCCAGCGGCAGACCCACACGCCAACCGTGCGGCAGGCGGCGCGTTTTTTGCTCCGGCCACAGCGCCACCCCGATCAACAGGCCCGGCCACAGGAAATTGAGCCAGCCTTGGGCGTCGGTCGTGCTGCCGTAGATCGTCCAGGTGAAGACCGTGCGGAGTTGTGTGCCCAGCGCCAGGTCCTCGCCCGTCGTGGGCCACTCCGTGACCTGATCCCAGGCGGTCGGCAGCCAGGGCAAGAAGACCAGCAGCGTGACCACGTTCAACGTGGCGAAACTGACCAGCGCCTGCCGCAGTGGAGTTGGTAAGCTGCTGCCGGGTATCCGTTCGCGTTGCCAGACCCACGCCGCCCATCCAACAAACAACACGCCCTGTGCCAGCATGGTGAATGGGTACGAATAGTGGGTGTAGAGGCCCGCCGCATTACACAGCGCAAGACCCAGCGCGAATAACATGGTGGGGGGAAGCTTTTCGTCCTTAGGAGCCTGGACACGACGCAGCCACGCCACAAACAGCGCCATGCCGACCACGCTGAGCAGGCCCAACTGGGTGTACATGCGTGTTTCCTGGCTGTAGTAGACGGCGAAGGGACTCAACGCAACCAGCAGCCCAGCCACAACTCCGGCAGCGCGCGAAAACAACCAGCGTCCCAACGCCAGCGTCACGGCAACGGCCAGCACCCCTTCCAACGCCGACAGCGCCCGCAAGCTGAATTCGCTCTCGCCCGCCAGCCCGGTCCACGCCTTGAGCAGCAGGTAATAACCCGGTGGGTGAATGTCGTTCCCGGCGGCGTCGACCAGGTCAGCCACGTCACGTTGGGCCAAGCGCAGGCTGTTGCCCTCGTCGTTCCACAGCGATTGTGTACCGAGTTCGTGGAAGCGCACACCAAACGCCACCAGCACGATCAGCAGCGGGGCCACCGCCGGGGTGTAGCGCCAGATGGCGCGCAGCCAGCCACCTCGTTTTCGCATCCGGAGCATCGTGTCAGACCGCATCGCGCTGGGCTATCCCCTTCTCAGCCGCAGCCAGACGCCATGCGCCAGCACGAACACCACCATGACAGCCGCAATGAGGCCGGTCAGCAACCAGGGCAGTTGGCTGCGCGCCGCACGGTCATACACGAGCACGCTGTCAGGCCGCAGCAGCGTCGGGAGCATCACCCGCACCACATGCGTTTCGGAGTCCAGGTCTTCGGCCAGCAGCACGCAGCCGCACGGGTTGCCGTCGGTGGTCAGTGTGCGGGACTCGCCGTCGAGTTCATAC
>JAADYV010000518.1 GCA_010092855.1 Chloroflexota bacterium
AAGCCGATGATCCGCCGCCGGATGAAGGCGATACCGGCAGTGACGCCGCCACCGATCCCGACACACAGCCGGACGGAGAAGCAGCGGACGATGAGCCGGTGGATGATGACCCGGCGGACGACTAATCCGAAACCGGTGACGGCGCGGTTGACGGCGCTGGGGACGACGACGATGATGACGGCACTGCTCCCGATGCGCAGGCAGACGACGATGATGACGACGATACGCCAGCCGACGACGACGATGGGGATACGGATGCCCAGCCGGACGGTGAAGACGCGGCGGGCGACGATGACGACGATGATGCCCAGGCCGGTGATGACGACGATGACCCGCCTGCCGATGATGATGACGACGAGGATGAACCGGACGGCGACGTTGATGCCCAGGCTGATGACGATGACGCGGCTCCGGAAGTCGAGGAACCCACCGAACCGACCGAGTATGTCTGGGAAGAAATGGGCACGACGCTCGTGATCCCCCCCGGATGGGAAGCCGGGCCCAGCCAGAACTTTGATCTGGTCGTGGTGCCACCGGAAGCCGATATCGAGGAGCAATACCTCGGCCAGGTGTTCATGGGTTTTAATAATATCAATTCCCTGGGGCCCGATGCGACCCCGGCCAGCGCGCTGCAAGAACAACTCGGCGTCGAACCGGAGCCATACGTGGCCGGTGAGGTTGAAGGAGCCAGCGGCACGGTCGATGACGAGGAAAGCGACCTTGTTAACAAAGTCATCTTGCTGCCGTATGGGACGCACAACGGGGCGTTGTTCATTGTGGCCAGCGGCTTGCCGGAGGACATGCCAGCCTTCGATGCGGTGCTGGATACCCTTGTGCTTGATGTGCCCCAACCGGACGTGGCGGCCATTGATGCGGCATGGCAGTCCAGCCTGGCGGCGGGCGAGGGGCTGGTGGTTGGTGACCCGGATGCACCATTCACGATGGTGGAGTACTTCAGCTTTACGTGCGGGCATTGCGCCAACTACACGTATGATGTCGAGCGCCTGATCGCGCTGGAAACCGAGCCGGGCGATCTGCGGGTGGAATTCGAGGTCATGATTCTGTACGGGAGCGCAGAAGAGCTGCGCGCGTCCCATACGGCCTACTGCGCTGCCGAACAGGGCCGGGGTTACTCCACCTACAAGGCGTTGTTCCAGGCATCCAGTGAACTCGGCCAGGATGTGGCCTATTCCGCCGACGGCATCCAGGACATCATCAGCCAGCCGGAACTGGGGCTGGACGTGGACGCGATGAACGAGTGCATCGAATCCGAGCGTTATGCCGCCAACCTGTACCAGACCCGGCTGCGCTTTATCGAGCTGGGCCTGACGGGAACGCCCTCGGTGCTGATGGCCGAAGGCCAGGATACACCGCGACGCTTGATGCTGACTTCGGGCCAGGAACTGCGCGGCGCGGTGCGGATCGGCGATGTCCGCGCGATCATGGATATGGCGACCGACGAAGAAGAAGGCCAATCGCTGGCCGAGATGTTCCCCGTGCCGCCGCCTGAGGAAAGCGTTCAAGCCTTCGACGAAGACGCCTGGAATGAGATGCTGGAGGAAATGCGGAATCCCCAGGAGTTCGACGACGAGGCGTTGAATGAAATGCTGGAAAGTATGCAAAGCTCGCAGGATGCCGCGGCCACGGACGACGATGACGATGATGACCAGGACATGCGCCTGGTGGCAGCGATGGTGGTCGGTGGCATGGTGCTGCTGGTGATCGGCCTGGTGAGCCTGGTCTTTGTCTCGCGCAAACAGACTCCTGGCGCTGACCTGCTGGAAGTAGAGGCCGCGCCCGCCGGTGATGATGACGCTGCTGTCGCTGCCGCCGGTGATGATAGCGCGCCTGAGTCTGGCGATTCAGGCGATGACAGCGCGCTCTAACCGGCAAGTGGTTTGAGCAGTTGATGGCTGCATGTTGCGGGGCCAGGGCGGGAAGGGTTGCTCTGGCCCTTTTGTGACGCGCGCGTTGCCGGTATACTACAAGTGGTGATTGGCAATTGGTGATTGGTTGTTAGCTTTTGGTAAAAGTCACACGATGCCCAGTCATGCCTCTGGATCACCAACCAATGACTAACAACCAACTACCAATAACCACTTTTGAGGTGTGAAGGAAGTCCCGGTCATGACGTTTGAAAACTTACAGACGAGCCGCATTATCATCGCGGTTGCAGCGACCTTTATCGTAGCGATCCCGCTCTATTTCGTGGTCGCGGGGGTCGCATTAGTATTATCCCCGGTCGAAATGCAGCGCGACTTGTGGGATATTATGGAAGAGTCTTTTGATCCCGAGACCGATGAATTCGATCAAGGAGCGTACCTGGATAACGTGGAAGCGTTTCAGGAGGAATACCGCGCCGAATTCACGCTCCAATCGGTGTTCAACTGGACGCTGGTCATTGTCACGACGCTTGTGACGGCGTGGTGGGCCTGCCGCCAGGCATACTCCACCGAACACGCGACCGGGCAAGGCTTGGTGGTAGGTGCCGGGGTCGCGCTTACCTACGGCGGGTGCTGTGTGATGTGTAACGGGACGGTGGATGTGCTGCTGCGGCTGGTGTTTTTTGGTGGGTTGTTTGTGGCAGGATTGGCCGGGGGCTGGCTCGCGGGCCAAAATGTGGACCCCAACCGCCAACCGCCGCCGAAGCCCGCCGGCAGGCCGGGCAGCTACCCGTATGGGCCTTATGGCGCGCCACCAGGCGGACCCTATGGTGCCCCATCGAGCGGCCCGCAGGGTGGCCCCTACAACGGTCCACAGGCCAGCAGTTCTTCCTTGTCACCGCCGGATATCCCACCATCAGCGCCGGGCGGGTTTATGCCGGGCACCACGCCGGGGATGAGTCCCGACGTGATGTACAACATGGGAGTCTCGGCGGCGCTAGGTGGCCGGCGAGAAGAAGCGCGCCAGCACTTCACACACGTGCTGCAGATGAACCCGCGTCACCTGGCGGCCTGGCTGCAGCTCGCGAACCTGGCGGAGACGCCCCAGCAGGCCTGGAACTACATCCAGCAGGCGCGCGCTATCAACCCCAACGATCCCGCCGTGCTCCAGGCGGTAGACACCATCTGGCCGCAGGTCCACCGGCAGGCGATGCCGTCCGGTGCGGCAGACGAGGCCACGCCGGACGCCGGTCCTCCGGACATAGCGCCGCCCGATATTGTCCCGCCGGACGCTGGTCCACCGGATATGACTCCGCCGGAGAGCGTCGACCAACCGGACGAACCCGGCGACGACTTGATCCTATAACGACGGCTGGTATTCACACGGATATCCTGGGGGCAGGGCGCACACCGCGCTCGCCCCTTTATTGTTGCAGTTGTGCGCGGATGCTATCAATGTGACAACGTAACAGGAAGGTAACTATGAAGCGCTTGTTGTGTACGATGCTGGTGGGGAGTCTGGTGGCGCTCTTCGGCACGTTGCCCCAACCGTCGCGCGCACTGGACGCCGCCCGCGATTCGCTGCTGATCACGCCCACCACGCAGGGCGTTTTTCACCTGTTGGAAACGGGCGTCTTCCTCGAAGTTGGCTATGCCAGCGTAGAAACCCCGACCCAGGTGACGGTCACCCGGCAGGGCGGCGATGGCGGTGCGTTGGCCATCAGCGCGTCGGACGAAACCGGGCCGCTGCTGCGCTTCGAGATGCCGCTGATCGCTGTGCTGCCAGAATCCCCGGACCCGGTTGTGGTGGGCTGGCCGGGCGCGATCTCGCCGCTGGTGCCGG
>JAADYV010000519.1 GCA_010092855.1 Chloroflexota bacterium
AAGCGATAAAACGCCGCTCCTTCGACCAGTGCCCCCACACGCCGCAGCACCTGGTGGTGGCGGTGAACGTGCTGGCCATAGATGTAGGCGTTGCCGCTGGTGGGGTAGATCAGGTCCAGCAGCATTCGAATAGTAGTGGATTTGCCCGCGCCGTTGGGACCCAGAAACCCGTAGACCTGCCCGGTATGGACTTCCAGGTCGATGTTGCGCACAGCGTGCACTTTTCTGCGCACGCGGCCAAATGTCTTGCTCAGGTTTTCGACCCGAATAGCAACTGTCTCGCTCATCGGCACTTCCTGCCCTGTTATGTTGAAACGCTATGCTGGTGATGCGGTAGCGGCCTGCACCGCGTCGATGACCGGCAGCAGCCGGATGGCGAGCAGCACCTGGTACAGCCGGACCACGATAGCCAGACAGACGTAACTGTCCTGGTTGCCGGAACAGCGCACCGGTGTCAGCAGCGTGTCCATCAAGGCTTGCCGCTGTGCATCTGGCAGATCAGGCTGAGACTCAGTTGATATGCGCCATAATTCAGCGTAGAGGTCCCAGAGCGCATGTTGGTGAGTAACTGCAAATTCTGTTTCCCACGCTTTGACATGCTGCACAGTGGCGAAGACTTCGAGCGCACTGGCCAATCCGCCGCTCAACAGGTGTCCAATGGCCTGACGGCGGTCGCTGCGAAGGGCTTCGACCACGTCCTGGGCAGCGAAAACGCCAATTGCCCCGGCAGCCAACATCGCCGACAGCGAACTGAACTGCTTAGACGTCAGGCGGCTTTGCACATCGCTCAAGTAGCGGAAGAACGAGCCGGCAAGCTGGCGTGCCGCTTCTGCTTCCGGCGTGCCAGCGGCCAGCAGCAGTGGGTGCAGCGCCCATACGTCGTCCGTGGTTGGGTTGTGCAGCAAACGATTTAGCAAGGTTTCCAGCGCCATATCCTTGTCCTTATCCTTCACCCGGCAGGTTCGCCAACAAATCGGTGATGATGTCGTCGGTGGAGATGCCTTCGGCCTGCCCTTCGAAGTTTAGCAGCAAGCGGTGCCGCAGCGCAGCAGGGGCTACTGCCTGTACGTCCTCGAAAGCGACATTATACCGCCCATCGAGCAAAGCGTTTACTTTGGCGCTCAGCACCATCGCCTGCCCCCCGCGTGGGCTGGACCCATAGCGCACGTATTGGCGCACCATGTCGGGGGCGAATTCGCTGTTGGGATGGGTGGCGATCACGAGCTGCGCGATGTACTCGCTGACGTGCGAGGCAATAGGTACCTGGCGGGTCAATTCGCCCATCGCAATGATCTGCTCTCCGCTGGCAGCGGTCTGGGCACTGGCTATATCTCCGCCGGTGGTCCTATTCATGATCTCGACCAGTTCGTCCTCCGAGGGAAACAGCACGTCGATCTTAAACAAAAAGCGGTCAAGCTGCGCTTCTGGCAGCGGATACGTGCCTTCCATTTCCAGCGGATTCTGGGTGGCCAGCACGAAAAACGGCGGTTCGAGCGTGTAGCGCTTATTCGCTACCGTGACCGATTTTTCCTGCATGGCCTCCAACAACGCCGACTGGGTTTTGGGCGTGGCGCGGTTGATCTCGTCGGCCAGCACCAGGTTGGCGAAGACTGGGCCAGCCTCAAAGCGAAAGTGACGCCGCCTATCTTCGCCCTCTTCCATGATATTTGTGCCAACGATATCGGCGGGCATCAGGTCCGGCGTGAACTGTACGCGCGCGAACTTCAAATCCAACACGTCCGACAGGGTGCGAATGAGCATGGTTTTGCCCAGGCCGGGCACGCCTTCCAACAGCGCGTGGCCTCCGCTGATAATACACATCAGCACCTGGCGCACGACTTTGTCCTGGCCGACAATGACCTTACTGACTTCGCCCAGGATAGCTTCGGCAGTCTGGTGAAAATCGTCTACACTGATCACGTTATTGGCGAGCGCTTCACTCATGAAGTACATCCTTATGCAATACACATGGGTAAATCAAACCCATCTTATGACGGGATGATAGGAACGTTGACCGTATTGTTCTGTGAATCCGTGACCGTTACTTGCAGAACGGTGATACTGAGGTCTGGATTTTGTACCAGGTGGAGAAAACCACCCGAAAACGGCGCAAGACCCACATTGGTGTTGTTGCTGTAATTTACAGTTACCTGGAAAACGGTCGGAAGTTCGACGCGCCCGAAGACGATTGTATAAAAGTCGCCGCTACCAGCATCAATAAGTGTGGAGGACGCCAGGGCAGTTGTCGTGGCATTACCACACACCGGCGAATTGCTTAGCACCACTTGAGCACCGTTGACCAGCCCCGCCTGCGCGACGCCCACACAGGGCGATCCCACTGCATCGGTATAGGAGTATCCCATCAGTTGGCCGGACCCAAACGCGGAATCGTACCATACCCATACCGACGCCGAAGGTATACCCTGGCTTTCCAGGTAGGACGTTAGCGTCGGACGCCAGACGGATGCCGGTGCTTGTTCGCGCACGATTGCCGGCTGGGCGGGTTGGGCGGGCTGCACGGGTGCTGCACCGGGAGTCGCGTTGATCCCGGTTCCCGAATCCCCTGGGGCAATTGGCAAACTGCCTGGGGTACTGGCTGTACCTCCGTCAGAGCTGGAATCGGTGCCCGATGAACCCAAAGCGCTAGCGGGTTCCGGTGTGCCGGATGTATTAGATGCTTCGCCGGTGTCGCTGACTTCCGTTGCTGGGGTGGGGGTAACTTCCATATCCGGTTGGATACACCCGGCCAGCAGCCCGACGATGATCAAACAGGCCAGACCTACATGGCGTCGCACGGTTCTATTCGCCTCCATTGACTGATTCGAGGTAATCCCCGACGATGCCGCGCTGGTCGATAGGCAGCCGGTTATCACTGTAAGCATCATCGATGGCGCCATCAAAATCGTAGTCGGCTTCCCGGTACAGCTCCTGCACGTCGGCAGGCAGCAGTTCCATAAAATCGCCGGTGCGCATCTGCCCGTCAGTTGGGATCTCAGTGTTGTTGTCGAGTTCCACTATCGTATCACTTTCGCCGCCCAGCAAATCAGATGCGTTGTTGGATTCGAAATTGGACGAGCCGCCGCTATCCGAACCTGGTTCGCCGTCGGGCGCATTTTGTACGGCGGAAGATGCGCTTTCGCTGGGGCCGCTCGTTGTGTTTTCAACGCCTTCGCCACCCGGTCCTTCTCCATCTTCCGTACTACCGGAGCTGGCCGGTAATTGATCGCTGGGAGCGGCATTTTCGGTGTTGGCCTGGCCCTGGCTGGATCCACCCTGCATCTCGCCTGGTATACCGTCTTGCGGTTGGCCCTCGCCCCCGGATGGTTGGGGCTGGGCTTCGGCATCGCTACCTGCGTTGGCCAGGTCTTGCTGGCCGTCTTGCAGTTGCTGTTGGGCTTGCTGGACGGTCTGCATCAGATCAGAGTCGGGTGGGATAGATGCCTGCTGTGACAATGCATCGGCGGCATCGCTCAGACGCTGTTGGGCGGCTTCGATATCACCCTCGCGTAGTTCCTGCGCCGCAGCTTCGAGTTGTTCCGCTGCGGGTGGATTGGCTTGTTGCAGAGCATCGCTGGCAGCGTCCAGTTCATTCGCCAGGTCTTCTGTTTCGGAAGCAACGCTTTCGTCGAGAGGCTGCTGCGCGCCGTCGAGCGCTTGCTGGGCAGCCTGTTGGCCGGCGTCGAGTTGCTGTGAAGCGCTGTCCAGCGACTGCTGCGCGGCGTCAGTGTCGCCTTCGCGCATGTCTTCCGCAGCCTGGCGCATCTGCTGTGCCGCACCTGGATTGACTGGTGATACCTGTTCTGCTGCCCGTTCCAGGTCTTCTGCGCGCAGTCCTTGCTGTTCTGTGTTCTGGCTCAGGCTGTTCTGCGCCTGTTCAATGGCTTCGCGTGCGGCTTCGTTACGGTGTTCTTGTTCTTCGGCAGCCGTCCGCAGAATCTCCTGTGCGCGCTCGACATCACCTTCGCGTAGGGCATCGGCTGCCTGCTCAAATCGCTCGGCCAAATCCGGATTCGTTTCCTCGACCTGTTCGGCCAGGGCGTCCATTTCGTTGGCCAGCGCTTCGCGCTCTGTTTCCGAAAGTTCGACGTCGTCTAACCGGTCAGCCAGGTCGTTAATTGCTTCTGCGGCTTTGTCCAGGTCCGGTTCTTGCAGCGCAGCACCCAGGTCGGAGGTGAGTTCGGACCCGGCCAGGGCATCCCCCGCTTCCTGGTATGCAACCTCCTGATCGGGCGGGAGTCCATTGGCGATGTCCTCCAGTTCGCGTTGCGCTGCCGCCATCGCTGCGCCCGCTTCCTGCAAGGTCACATCCGGCTGTTCGAGGATTTCCAACGCCTCTTCCAGCGGTTGGATCAGCGCGTCCTTTTCCGCTTGTGATAGGCTGTCGTCGGCCTCAATCTGTTCGATCAAGTTTTCGAGTTCTGCGATCTGGTCCGCGATAGCTTCTTCGCGCTCCCGTTCAGCCAGCAGTTCGTCCGTCCGGGGATTGTCGGCCAGCAGCAGAAACGCGAACAGCCCACCCAACAGCACCAGCCCCAGCACTTCCCACACGCGCACCCGCAGCGGCAGGACGCGCGCGGTATTGACGCGATTAGCCGCGCCCACCGCGTCGGAAAGCTGGCGTTCGCCCAGCGAAATCGGCAGCGGGATTGTGCCGCCGGCCAGTTCCAGAGCGGTGCTGATGCGCTCCTTGAGATCAAAGCGCCGGTCGAAGTAGCGCGCCAGCGTTGTTGTTGACCGGGGCCAGACCCAGATCAGGACCAGTGTGCTCACCAGGCTGGCAGCCGCGACTCCCCCGGTGATAAGGGCAATTTCTTCCGGCAGCAGCCAGGGGCGCAATCGGGCCATCAGCGCGATCATCACGCCCACCGCCAGGCTGAAGATCAGGCTGCGGGGGCCCCACACCAGGCAACGAACCAGGCGCAGGCGACGGTCCCAGCGCCGGGTGTGGCGCGTAAGGTGCGTAGCGGACTGTTCGAGCAGGAGGGTGTTCATGGGCCTACGCCTTTCCTCATTGTTCCAAGGGTTTGTTGATCTGGCGCGCCGACAATACAAAGAATACAACGGTCAGGACCAGGTACAAAATGGTGAACGGAATCCAGGGCGAGATAAGCGTGATCGTTTCGCCGTTGCCCAATGTGTACGAAAAAGTCGTGATCGTGCCCTGGTTGAGCAAAATGTTTTGGGTCATGAACGCTGTGGCTGCCGGGTTGGTGCTGATCAGCGCTCCCAGCATGTAGATCAAGACCGCTTCCGTATCGGACGCTGTGCCAATCGACAGGCCTAGCACAAACAAGATGCTGAGAAAGATGATCGGCAACCCCAGCGTGATAAATGTGGTGACCGAATAGGTGAGTACACTGGCCGATAAGGTGCGTTGGGACCGGGCCGAGAAAAACAGCCCGATCGTACTGAACAGCAGCGCCGTGATCAGCAGGATCAAAAACGACAGGAAGACCTCGGTTTCTGCCACACCGCCGAAGAAAAACGCAATGCTTTGCAACGGAACCGCCGCCAACAGCAGCAGTACCACGTACAGCATCGCCGACAACAGCTTGCCGGTCACCAGCCAATAGGAGCGCAGCAGCGTGGTGCGCAGCAGGTCGTAGGTCTGGTGTTCGCGCTCGCCACTGATTGCTCCCGACGTGAAGGCTGGAGCGATGAACGAGACCAGCAGCATCTCGATGGCCACCACGCCCGCGAACAGGATACGCCCCACTTCGCCGACGGTAACCTGCCCGCTAACGCTCATCTGGGATTCGGTCACAGCCATATAGACCAACGACGTGAAGGCTCCCAGCAGCAGCAGGTACACGGTCAACACGATAAACGCGCGTGCGCCACGCATCCGGCTGCGCAGTTCCTTCAACACGACCGGGTTGTCGCGGATCAGTCGCAGGGGAGTGCGCCGGGGCCGAGATTCCTGAGCGGTGGTCATGAGACTGTCCCTTTGGTGGCTCGCATGAAGACCGTTTCGAGGTCGCGCGTTTGCTCAGAAAAGTTCATCACCGGTATCTCTTTGGCCGACAGCGCCTTGAGCATGGCGCTGACTCCACTGTCGTCGCCGCTGAATTCAACCCGAATCCGCTTGCGACCATACTCTTCGGGTAGGTCCTCAATAGATTGTACGCCCTCAACCTGTGAAAGTGTTTGTTTGGCTTCGTCCACCCGATCCAGCAGGGTGATGGTGATTTCGCGCATGGGCATCAGTTGGCGGCGAATTTCTTCGACAGGGCCTTGCGCCACCATTTCACCACTTTCGATGATGCCCAGGTGAGTACAGATTTCGGCGACATCGGCCAGGATGTGTGACGAGAAAAAGATCGTTTTGCCCATCTGGGCCATCTCGACCAGCAGTTCGCGCACTTCGATTCGCGCGCGGGGGTCCAACCCAGACGCGGGTTCGTCCAGGATCAACACTTCCGGATCGTGGGCCAGCGTGCGTGCTAGGCTGAGCCGTTGTTTCATGCCCCGGCTGAGCTTCTCGACCATGTCGTCGCGGCGGTGGGTCAAATCCACCAGGGTCAGCAAGTCATCGATCAAGGCTGGCCGGTCCCGTTCGGGGATTTCATAACAGGCCGCGAAAAAGTCGAGGTATTCCCACACTTTCATATCGTCGTACACCCCGAAGAAGTCGGGCATATAGCCGATGGCGCGCCGGACTTCGCGGGGAAATTGGGCCACGTTGTATCCAGCCACCTGGGCCGAACCCGCCGTCGCCATGATCAACGTGGTCAGAATGCGCATCGTGGTCGTTTTGCCCGCGCCGTTAGGACCCACAAATCCGTAGATCGCGCCCTGGGGCACCTGGATTGACACGTTGTTGACGGCGGTGAGTTTGCCGTAGCGCTTGACCAGTCCGTGCGTTTCGATAATGTACGTTTCTGACGCCATGTTTCCCTACCCTGCCAGCCACCCACGATAGGCGACTTTAATATGATCGATTTGCCGGTAAAACGACCCTACGCCTTCTGGCCGGACACGCACATTCACGGCATTCCCCGGCCCAAGATAGGGTGCCGGATCGGGAATGCTCACAGTTTCCGACCGGTCATCCAGGTCCATCAGAATCCATGCTTGAATGTCCCAATTCCACAGCTCAAGCTGGAGCGGTCCCTGGGCTTGAAAATGCACCAGCAGTTCCCCAACCAAAGCCAGTTGTGCATCCGGTAACGGTGCAAATTGAAAGGCGACCTGGTCATCATCTTCTATGCGTATTTTAGCAGGCACTTCGCTGGTGCGGGTGTTGGGATTGTCGCGCTCGATCACGGTCCACGTAGTCAGGCTAGGCGGCACTTCGACGGGCAGCAACTGACTGGCATTCAACACACCCCACATGGCCCCGGTCGACGGTGTAAGTGCGATGCCAGGGAGGACTGGTAGCATGGCAGATCGACCGGACGAGACAGTCACCGGCAGTTCGAAGATGTACAGCGTGGTGTCTTCTTCTTGCTGCGTACGCCCGCTCAGCTCAATGTCAACCAGCGTGGTATCGCTCCACGCAAACAGGTAAACACCCATGCCGCGCCCGCCGGTGAAGTCCCGGTCTTCGATCAACGCACCAAGCAGTTGATATTGCTGGCGAATGCTTTGCTCTCTATCGCTGACGTTCGTGCCGCACACAAACTGCTGGTTACGCATCACCTGGGGGACCGTCAGCCTGAGTCCACTGTACGAGAAACAACTGCCATACCCGTAGACTCCGCCCTGGTACGACGAGTTGAGCGTATACTGGTTAAGCGGATTTCCCAGCGTAAGCGGTGCAGGGTCTGGTGGGCCGATGCTCATGTTGAAGGAGATCGTTTCACCGGGTTGAATGGTGCCGACATCCTGGCTGTCACCGTTGACCAGCAGCACTGCGTTTTCCAACGCGAAATCCAGCGTGTTGGTCAGTTCGCCGCTCACGCGGGGCGTGCCCTGCCCCAAGTGCCATGTTGCCTTCGCCGTCAGGTGGGGAGCCGGAATGAAGCCGGTAGCCGAGAAGCTGCCGACCGTCCCCGCGTCGATGGGAACATCATTAGCCAGATAGCGCGCGCCTTGTGTGATGGTAGTGGGAACCTGGAGGCCGGTGCCTTCTTCCGGTAGCGCGCGCAGCGTATAGCCTTCTTCGACCGTGATATCGTAGGTTCTCCGGCGCGGCGATTGGACACCAACCAGGGTTTTGACCTGGGCCTGATCAACGTCGGGCCACACCTCCACCACGTTCAGCCGATTGACAATCGCTACATCGCCGCGCAGGTTAAACCCGACGGAATAAGCCAACACGCTGAAGGCGACGATCAGCACCGGGATTGTGAACCATGCCAGTTCGCGCCGATTCAGACGCCGCAGCACCAGGTAGTTTACGGGACCAACCAGCACGATATACAGTGCCAGGAAGCCGCAGAGCTGCAGAAAAGTTGGCAGCACCGTGTTAGACGTGGTGCGGGTCGCAGCTCCGGCAGCGGACCAGTCGTGAAAGCCGCGAGTCCAGCTTGTCTGCTGGCCGGTAGACGCCAGCAAGCTGTACCACAGCCGGTCCAACTCAGTCCACGACTTCAGCGGTTCTTCGTCGGGATTGACGGCCACAAAATCTACGAAACCATTGCCGTATGAGCGCCGGGCAACCAGCGGCACCCCAGCAATTTCAAGCAGGATGGTAGCTTCCGGTTTGGGCGTGCTGTGAATGACGCTGATGCTGGCAGCAACCGGGTCGGTGGGAAGCCCCAGGTATTGCGCCAGAGGAGCCAGCGACGGGGTTTGGTATTCGCCGGTAGGTTCCACTGGCAGCAGTTCACCCAACACATTGGCGGTTTCTTGCCAGTGGTCACCTCCGGCTACGATCAGGTGCCCACCACCGAGTACCCAGTTGCTGATCGCGGTGACTCGGTCTGCCTGCAGAACCCCGGTGCCAGGATCAGCACTGAAGATTAGCATGGTGTCCAGCCCAGCCAGAGCTTCGGCCAGCGGGGGGATATCGGAAAATCGCCACTCGACCTGGGAGGTATTGCCAGTACCGGGTGTCGCACTACGCAGATCAACGGCAGGTACATCGGTTACAACCGCGTGCAGGACGTCACCGCGCCTGGCCTGGTGCACATTGACGCTTTGCCGGCCTGCGATTTGTCCGTCCTGGTCAACCAATTCGACCTGCACCTCGGTGGTGCCGCGGTCGAGTGAAACATATAAGAACGCTGGTTTGGTATCGCCCTCGGCCAGGTACAGGGGCAGGCGATATGTCGTTTCAGCCAATCCACCGGTGTCCTGGGTGCGGACGCGCAATTCACCATCCACGTTATATCCGGCGTCGTTGGTTGCCGAAACCTGAATGGGAGTCCAGTAACCCGCCCGGTACTGGCCGCCGAAGCCGACACTGATAGCGAGCGTAACTTCTTGTCGGCTTTGCGAAGCAGGACTGGAAGCCGCAATACCTGGGGTGAACAGTACCACTAACAGGGTGATGATAATCAGTTGCTGTTTCACAATGCATTCTCAGCCTGGGTTGACAATAAGACGTGTACCAGGGCGGTCATGTTCCCGGTCTCATCATAATCTACTA
>JAADYV010000520.1 GCA_010092855.1 Chloroflexota bacterium
GGCTGCAACCAGCGCTCGACACGCTGCGTTTTCCTGTCGCCGAGATGCCTAACTTGCGCTACATGCATCAGACCAACAATCCGCTCATCATTGTCGATGTGGAACACGCCGAGGAAGACTTGGCGCTCAAGGACTCGCCGGCCCTGTTCTGGCGGTCCTATGTGGGCGTGCCCATTTGCACCCCAGATGCGATCATCGGTTTCATCAACCTGGGCAGCCAGACGCCGAATTTCTTCACGCCCATTCATGCCGATCGTCTGCAGGCATTCGCAGAACAGGCCGCGATTGCCATTCATAATGCCCGGCTGCACGAAGAAACGCGCGAGCTGGCAGCCTATCACGAGCGTCAGCGGCTGGCGCGTGACTTGCACGATGCCGTTAGCCAGACGCTGTTTGCGGCAACCATTTCGACCGAAGCGCTGCTGCGGCAGTGGAGACGCGATCCCACCAGTATTGGGCAACGGTTATCCGATCTGTATACCCTGACGCGCGGTGCCCTGGCCGAGACCCGGGCAGTGCTGTTGGAACTGCGTCCGGAGGCTTTGTTGGAGATCAGCTTTGAAACCCTACTTGAGCAGCTTGTTGAGGCCATTCAAAGCCGCAAAAAATTGCACTTTGTGCTGGAACTAGAATATCAGGGCGGTTTATTGCCAGAATCCAAGTTGGTTTTATACCGCATTACACAAGAAGCACTCAATAATGTCGTCAAACACGCCCAGGCTTCACAAGTGATGATTCGGCTGTTTGAAAGAGAAACCGATCTGGTGCTTGAGATCAGCGATAATGGGAAGGGTTTCGACTTGGCCAACGTTCAATCCACCAGCATGGGCCTCGACATCATGCGCGAACGGGCGCAAAGCGCTGGAGCAACGTTCGCGATCCACAGCACAGTGGGTCAAGGGACGCGCGTCGAGGTGAGTTGGGAATTGGCTGCAGGAAAGGGAAGTGAGACCGTATGAATGAGGCACTAGCGATCCGGATTATGATCGTCGACGATCATGACATTGTGCGAAGTGGGTTGGTCAACATGTTGGATACGTTTGACGAGTTTGTCCTCGCTGGAGAAGCGTCAAACGGTGAGCAAGCGTTACACCTGTGTGACGCGCACGCCGTGGACATCATACTGATGGATTTGGTAATGCCGGTGATGGATGGTATTACGGCCATCAGACACATTCGTGCGGGTTATCCAGATGTAAAGATCATCGCACTCACGACATTTGAAGAAGAGAAACTGGTCCAGGAGGCGCTGCAAGCAGGCGCGATCAGCTACCTCTTGAAGAATATTTCTGTCGACGAGTTGTCACGGGCTATTCGCGAGGCCCACGCTGGGCGCGCGGTGCTCTCTCCAGAGGCTACCCAGGTGCTCATCAGCGCCGCCACCCAACCTCCACCGCCCGGCGAAGATTTAACCCAGCGTGAGCGCGAGGTGTTGGCACTACTGGTGCAGGGCATGAGCAACCGGGCCATCAGTGCCGAGTTGACGATCAGCCATTCTACCGTCAAGAATCATGTCTCAAGCATCCTTTCCAAACTCGGGGCTGCCAATCGTGCCGAAGCCGTGGCCCTGGCGCTTAATCACAAGTTGGTCTAACTTCCCCCCAAAGTAAGCCC
Source organism: Chloroflexota bacterium (assembly GCA_010092855.1). GTDB lineage: Bacteria > Chloroflexota > Anaerolineae > Aggregatilineales > Aggregatilineaceae > TC-15. The sequence goes on from JAADYV010000520.1 coordinate 1,615, forward strand.
ATTTACCTATGCATAAATCCCCAGAATCCCTCATGGATTCTGGGCGATCTTGTTTATAGTTGCTGGCGGTATTCGACGCGATCTAGCTCGTGTTGGCCTTGGCTCCGATTCTGGCCTTTACGCCGACAGGCTGTTCGGCATGAAGGTTGACGTCAGCATGGGGTTGTATTGGGATACGTTTCAGGAGCATCGCTGGCGAAATGTCACGGCAACATACCCCCGTCAAACACCGTGATCTGAGCTGCTGTCGAACTATCAGGCCGGCAGAAAGTGAGAAAAGAGGTTATTTTGCTGCGTTCATTGGTGATGGTTAAACCTCCTTCGCAGGATGAGGCGAGTGTTCAACGCAATCTGTCGAATGGCGAGTTAGAAAAAGCACTGGCCAACGGCGCGACGGTGTGGATTGACATTTACGATGGGGTTGAGGATGACCTGCCCTGGCTCGAAACCCAACTCAATCTGCATCCCGCAGTGGTTCGCGACCTGTATCGGGACGACCGGCGTCCCACATTGTTGGTGTATCCTCATTTTCTGTTTCTGTCGTTGTTCCAACCCCAGGTACATCGCAACCGGGTAGAAGCGCACGAGATTCACTGCCTGATTGGTGAGGATTTCTACGTAACGGTCCGGCGGGCGGAAACTCGACCTGTTAATGAAGCCTACACCCGTGTGTCAAAAGACAGCGCCAGTTGGGAATATGGAACTGTCTATTTTCTGTTTTTGACGATTCAGTTTGTAGTGGATGCGTATTACCCGCTGTTGGACAAGATTAGCCTTAGACTAAACGAGCTGGAGAACACCGTTTTGGCCGGCGAGTCGGTTTCGCAGCACATCGTTTACCATCTCAAGCACCAGCTTATCACATTGCGCCAGATGTTGGCCCCACAGCGCGAAGTGCTCTCCGACGTTATCGGTCAGGAGCGTCTCATTCGAACCCCAGAAAGCCGAGACCTGTTCCGGCATTTATATGAGCGGCTGCTGCGAGTATACGATGTGCTCGATTCGCAGCGCGACTTCACCAGCAATGTATTGGACCTGATCCAGACCCAGGAATCATCCCGCTTGACCAATGCCGTCAACCGTTTGACCATCCTATCCATGATCTTCTTGCCACTTACGGTTTTGATTGGCCTGTTCGAGCTTAACTTCATCACCACCGATCCCGGCTTGGTCATTCCCATCAGTGGCACGTTGATGTTGTTGGTCATCCTCGGATTGATCGTCGTATCAATTGGCTCGATGTCGTGGTTTTTCAGACACAAAGGCTGGTTGTAAAACAAGGAGTAGCTTGTATCATGCAACGTTTATTACACCCCGTGGGGTGCCGTCCCTCCTGCATCTATCCCTGGATGGTCTTGATCGGTGTTGCTCTTTCGACAATAGCTTGCGCACTGTCGTCGCCAGAAACGCTCAACGATGGCAAGGGAACCCGCGAGAACCCGGTGCCGCCCCGAACATATGCGCGCACGGTCAATTATGATGTACGGGCGTTGAACGTCGTCTGGGAACAGCAGAACGAAAGCACATCCTCAGAGTCTCTCGAAATACCGTTGCGGGTACAGTACCAGATTCGGTGCACCAAGGACGAGGGCGACGTATGCCAACTCGAAGACATCCACCCTAATCTTAAGCTGGTGGATACCAACGGCATCGTGTACGAGTCGGTGTTTCTGGCAGATCTCGAAAAACCCCTGCAGGGCGAGGTGCTTGGCGACGGCGAAAAGGTGGGCTGGATTGCCTACCGCGTACCACGTGGGGTCGAAATAACTGCTGCCGTAGCCGAATATGGTGCCGAACAGCATGTATTTTTCGAGTTGCCATAGTGCCACCAAACTATACGACTCGCTGGAGAATCATATAATACAGGAGGCGTGAATGCACTAGTGTAAATCCTGGATCCCATATCTTTCACTGCCACCCACCACACCCGCTACTGAATTATCACACATGTCCCACAGCCCCACCGGGTTTTGCCATCACCGCCATCGTATCAGCAATCGCATCAGGATGACCGATCAACGCAAGGTGATCACCTTTGTTAAGAATTGTGTTGCCCTGGGGGATAATCACTGTTTCGTCACGCTTAATGCTGAGGATAAGGGCATTGCCGGGTAATTGCAGCCGCCGCAAGGGGGTATTGGTGAAGGCTGGATTTTGTAGCACAGTTTCAACGATATCAATATCCGGTATTTCGTGACTAAGCATATCAAACGCGGTGGGATAGCGTAACGCGCCTTCCAGCGCCATCGCAGTTGCCAGGGCCGGCTGGACCACTTTGACGCCCATTGCTTTCAACATAGGAATAAACGACGTATCTGCCACGCGCGCGACCACCATCGGGATTTCATACTGTTCGGTCGCCAATTTGCAGATGTCGCAGAGCTTGCCGTAGTCCTGGGTTAGCACGATCATCGACTTGGCTTTTGCTGCGCCAGCTTGTTCAAGTGCAGCAGCGTCGAATTTATCGGCAAAAATCACGTGGCCTGGTGCTTGCTCAAGCGCCTCATAATGCGAGACGCTCGAACTCAACACGGTCACATCTGGTGACACCGTATTGATGCGTCGCGCCAGCAGTTCGGTGAGTTGGTCTGTGCCGACGATGATCAACCCGCGTCGCACATCGAGTTTTTCACGGTGATAGACACGGTTGAACAGCAACGGCGAGGCGGTGCTGGTGATGACCGCGACCAAAATAATATCCGCTTCAACCGCCGGCGTGATCGCGCCAATTTCAAGCGCGAGTGCGGACGCCGCAATGATCAGGCTGAGGCGTGATGAGAGGAGAAACCCGCCTGCGACAGTATTGCGCCACCCGAATTTCGATTGCATTAGCAGCGTGGGGACGAGCTTGACCAGATAAGCCAGAATAAGCAGTTCGGGAATCAGAACGATGGCATCTGGCGATTCAACGATCGCGCTCAAATCCAGTTCCGCACCAACCATGAAGAAAAAGATGGGGATAAAGAAGCCGTAACCAATGGCATCCAGCTTTTCGATGGCTACTTCCGGCGATTTTCGGGCCGTGATTTTGGCAAGTGCCCCTGCTAAGAACGCGCCCAGGATCAATTCCACGCCCAATGTTTCCGCCAACACCACCCACACGACCATCAGTGAGAACGCACCACGCACACGGATCTGAGCCGTGGCGTGGGACAACTCGTCGACAATTTGCTTAAGAATGTTTATGCGTGACAGAGAATAGACCGCCACTGCCACAATGCCAAAGATAATCAACAACACCGGTATCAGCAGGAGTTCTTGCGTCAGACCTTGATCCTTGGCTGTGATCACCACTGTCAGCAGCAGCAGCGTAGCGAAATCAGCGATGGATGCCGCTACCAGAAGGAGTTGGCCGTACTCACTTGAGAGCAAGTCTTGACCTTTCAATACCGGAGCGACCAATCCTAAGGATGTGGTGCTTAGGATTAATCCCATGATCAACGGGTTATTGATCGCACCAAGTAACTGCAATCCATAAGAGCCGATGAGTGCTAGCAAAAATGTGAACAAAAATATGATGATCGCTATCGGCAGCGGCTGTAATACGGTCTCGCGCCACGATGTGCCCCGAGAAAACTGTGTGATCAGTTCGAAGTTAAGCTCAAGCCCGGCCAGAAACATCAAATAAGCAAACCCGAACTCCGCCAGAAAGTCCAGAATTTCCGACATCTCCAGCAGGTCGAACCCACTCTTGCCAATGATGACTCCGGCCAGAATTTCGCCAATCACAATCGGCAGGTCAACGCGTGGCAGACGGTGAAATATGATCGGAATAAAAAACGCCAGCACAGTAATGAACATCAAGGCTACAAAAGGGTTCGAATGCATTGCCATTTCCCATGAAATGATAGGCGATAATCGTGGATCCTGACGCGGATTATACTTGAAGCAGACGGAAAATCACGCCGGATGATGAAAGTAGCCAGCATAGGGCTGCCCTACGTACTACGCTCCGGCGACAAATCGAAGTCCACATGCAGGCCGTAATCCCTGCCCTGCGCGCCCGGTCCACACTTGGCACGCGCGCACTGTGGATTACAGTAGCTGACCGGTGCGCAGGATTTCTGTTATGGCTGCACCAACAGCATCCGGGCGTTATTGGGCGCGAACAGCTTGTGCACGAAGTCGAGGGCCTGATTTATATTCCTGATTCACCCTTCAACAATCCGCTGACCGGCATCCAAGCACTGTCCAATCACACCGATTGTGCCTTAGCGTTCCAGCGCGGCGCGTGCTGTTTGAACTATAAACGTCCAGATGGAAAATACTGTGCGAGCTGCCCCATCACTCGGCCCAGTGGTGTTGGGACGATTTACGCCCGTGTTGGATCTAGAGCAGCGATTTTCATCTCCTGAACGCTTACGATTGCGAGCGGACAAAGCTAATGTTTCATGACGAGCTTACCCGTTTTCAAACAAGGTTATCGCGGATAAAAACAGTGATTTGCCGAGCAATACCATCACGCAAAAAGATGTGGGAGCTCAAATCTGGACCGAGTTCATTGCCGATGATCGTGTGGATACTATCACCATCTAACTCGACTTCAATGCGGGCTTCATCAGCAACCTGCAAGATGATCGGCACTTGGCAAAATGTGTAGGCCATCGCATTGGCAGGCACGGCGATTTGAGATTTTTGCCCGTCAACCTTGAAATACTGCAGCGTGGATGTCTCACTCAGCATTTCGTCAGCACGCAGCAGTACGGGGTCAAAGGTGATTTGTCCCTTTTCGATAACCAGTCCTAATTCACCCAACCGCGTTAGAATCTCTTCCTTGACCATGCCGGTCATACCGGGTTGTTTGGCACCCTGTCTGCCGGGAGTATGTGAATAGGGATCGGTTGGGAATGCCCCGTAGACATCCGGCGTTTTATTGAAGCCTAGCCCAGCGCGAATATCATAGTATGCGGCAATCAACGCGGACAGAGTTTCCTCATCTACCCGATCAACAGCAAGGATCGTTTCTTGGACTGCCAGCAGCAGTTTAGAGACCATGTGCCAGTAAATGCTGCCCAATCCCTCATACGCAAAGAACGAACCGGAGCGCCCGGTAAACGCATCATGATTAAACACCCGCTCGAATACATCCAGTATCTTGCTGGACTCAGCGGCAGCGAGATCAGCATAAGCGGGTTCAGTTGCGAGTGCATCAAGAACCCATTTGACATCCTGAGCGTTGCGCAAATCGCCGCAAAAGTGATACGCTCCATTGACATCGTGCGTGATCAGGCGTGTATCTCCTGCTTCAACCAGCGCTTCCACGAGCGCCAGATCGCGCACATCTTCCGCTTTGATGACGTTTTTCGCCAGAAAGCCCGGCAGATCACGGTCAGGATACAGTATGTAACTGTGTTGATCCGCGCGATATAACGGACTCTGGCGCAGCTGGTGAAGCAGTTCCAGCGCTTCAGCCGGGGCCAACAGTCCCGACGATACGACCGAAACCTGCCCCTCCAGCATCTGATCAAGATGTTTAATCGCGATGAGGTCGTCAGCCGGTTGGAGGACGTTATAAGCGTGATACAACTTATCCGTGCGCTGGTTAGCACGCAGTGTATGCTCAATGATCGCCTGCGCCACCTCTAAGAACATAATCAGGTCTTCAGTGGAAACCAGTACCGTTTCACCGGACAGCCCGTTTTTGTAGCAGGCTTCCCGGAACGCACTCCCCGCCTGACCGAGCTTGTCCAGCACAATTTTGCGCTGCTCACCCGTTATATCGCTTTTCAGGATCGTGTAGTGTTCGGTTAGCACTTGCCTGATCGCGTCAAGTAGGGCGTTGATTTCGGTGCTCAATGGCAGTGTTTCTAACCGGCTCTTTGCCAGTAGGTCCTTGAAAAATACAAGATACCGCCGCACATATCCCAGCGTTACAACCGAAATGCCTTTGCCAACCAGGGCATTGTTCGCGTCGTTCCATTCGGGGCGCTGGGTGTTCATCCAGATACCGCCGGATGGGACAAAGTTTACCAGCTTGGCGAGCAGCAGATTCAGCAGTTTTTCGGCCAGCGTGGTATGCAGTACGTTGCCGTCTGCATCCATCACCAGCTTACCGTCTGTCCCATATTCCTCAACCAACGCTTCGATCTGCCGGTGCTGGTCCCAGTCGAACTCGATGGTGTCGAAAGGATTGTTTACCAGTTCAGCATATGGTTTGATCCGGTAGGGCACGTTAGCAAAAGCGAAAACCGGACGAGTCAGCAGTGTCTCCAGTTTGCCGGGAAAAAACCGCGCGCAGGCCTCGAGTAGCTTTTGGAGGTAGATGATCTGGTGATCTCCCCAATACCCGATATTGGCCCAGGGATTTGAGGGTTCGGGCACCTCCCAATCGATTCCGTTGCGTGTGATGCGATAGGGGTTGTACCCGTCGACGGTCGTCGCGCTCAAGAAAACGCTGACCATGCCCTCCAGGAATTCGGGATAGGTGTAGGCCAACGCTTCCCAATTCTGGAAGACGTCGCGCCAATTGCCTTCATAATCGAGTTGCTGCGAGCCATCCGCTTTTCTGATATTGATCGAGAACCGATTCCAGGGGCGGCTGGGATCGCCATGCCGCCGGCTAAACGTGAGGGGCAGATAGGTGACGCATAAGCGCATCAAGTCAACGGATCCGGTTGTTTCGGCCCGGTTTTTCAGTTCATTTACGGTGATCGTTGCTGGAAGAGCCTCGAAAAAGCTGGCCTGGTCCTGCACCAATGCGCGCTGATGGGTTGCCACGAAGTCGCGGAGATCAGTTGTGTCGATGCGATATTGATCGGCAAAAATGCCGCCGCGCATTGCGTTAAACAGTACATTTGCGAAATGATGCGCGGTGCTCAGGCCATCGCGCGAGATCTGCAAACCATCCGCGCTGCCAATCCTGGCCGTCAGCTTTTGATTGCCCACCGAGATATCGTGTTCCAGCTGGTCGGACACCGTATCGGCTTCATGCGTCAGCAAGTGAATCAGGTTTGCTACTGCTGCGCTATCCTGGTCCACCTCACTGACCAGATGCCATACACGCTGAGCGTCTGGCGCGAGGTCAAATGCAGCGCGTACAAAATACGCCCCGCGCCGCCCACGAATATCCGTTTCAGGTTGAACGCCATGCCCCGAACGGAAAGCGTTAAGCTGCTGGGACGATAACAGATGGGTCACGTTGTCGAGCAAGGGATCCAGCCCAACCTGCCAAACCGTATTGGCGCGCAGCGATTCGCTGGGTTCGGCGAGATCGGTTAGCCGGGAACTCAACGTGAACAGGCCCAGTCCTGTCGAAGATTCGAGTTCACTGCGTTTATACGCATCCAAGAGGACGCTAAACTCGTTTTGCGTGAGGGAAGTGACATGTGCGGGCAGGACATTCTGCAGCCCATCGACTACTTCTACCCGACAGGCGGTAGGGGCCAAGTTCGTTAACCAACTCGTTTTGACGAAGCCAAATCTCTCGCTGGTCCGCCATCCGTAACAGAACACCAACGCCAGATCGTGGTTGACTTCCTCAAAGATGAGCGTTGTGCCAGGGATGTTCTTATACAGGTTGCGCTCGATTCGGTAGAGCCCACGATAACGATTCGAAAAAGGTTCCCAGAGCGTGGTGCGATTCTGGCGCGTGACCAGGAGCAGCGATGTCGGGCCCGTATTTTCATGGTCTTCGGTGATCTTATCAACCGTATAGTAAGGAAACAACGCGTGCTCCGCGTTTTGTCGGCCCGCGGTGAGTCCGCCGGTTGTTGAGATAAAAAGCCAGTGATCCGAGTTGCTGATCACGGAGATGAAAAACGGCGGCATCGCGTCGTAATGTCGAATGCAATAGAATGGCTCATCAAATAACGTAACATAAGTTCCGGTGACGGAAGCACCGATTGGTTGCTGTGGCGCGCCAGCAATATAAACACTATCATATGCGTTCATGAAGGATTTGACCTTTCGGCGTGAAGCACTCACCCTGTTACACATCGCGGGTTCAGTGGATTCGGGTTGAGGTTCATCAGTTTCTTGCGCGATCTATACGGTTATGGGATGCGCAGTTTACCGCATTTTTCTCTATTCCTGCAGTCAGCCCGCTTGTCGGCCTTGTCGCCTCATATCCGTAAGCGCCGTCGACCGGAATCACCACCAGCATAATTTCACAAGGGTGCAATCCATCTGCTCCGACCGTGTCAGTTAACTCATCTCCAAAAACAAGACCCACCTCGTCGTCGCGGCAGGTCTTGAAATCTGCGATCTATACGCCAGTGTTAGAGATAGCTTTCCAGGAAGCGGCCTGCTTCTGCGATGGAGAACACCGGGCCGTCCACACAGACCAGCTTCTCACCCATATTGCAGCGGCCACATTTGCCGATGCCACAGTGCATCCGCGCTTCTAACGTTGCGTAGCATTGCTTCGGTTCAAAGCCCAGCTTCTGAAGGACTTTTGACGCATAGTAGATCATGATCGGCGGTCCGCACGTGATCGCAATGGTGTTCTTGGGTGCGGGAGCGACTTTTTCCAGCAGATCGGTGATTAGCCCGAGATCATGTTCCCATTCCCCATCGGCTTCATCAACGGTCAGGTGTAGTTCGGTATCCGGTGCTGCGCGCCAAGTGTCATACTCCTCCCGGAAGAGCAACAACGATGGATTCCGAGCGGCCCACAAGATATTGAGATGGCCATAATCTGCCCGGTGGTCGAGCACTGTTTGCAGCACCGGTCGCAACGGTGCGCCCCCGATGCCCCCGCCGAGCACGACCAGGTCATGTCCCTTGAAATCCTCCATTGGGAACCAGTTGCCCATCGGTCCGCGCACGCCGACGATATCGCCTTCACCCAGTTCGTGCATCTCTGTGGTGACCGCGCCCAATCGCTGCACCGCGAATTCCAGCACGTTGCCGCGTTCAGGGGTGGAAGCAATCCCGAACGGCGCTTCACCCACGCCAAAGGCCGACACGAATGCAAACTGGCCTGGTTGGTAGTCTGCGAACTGTGCGCTGCCGACGTTGAGGAGTTCGATACCAAACAGCTTGATTTCCGGAGCCATATCCTGGACAGTAACGAGTTTGCCCAGGTAGGGGAGCATGGCATTGTGTCCATTGCGGATCGTCATGGTTCCACCTCCGCGAGACGTTGCACGGCGTGCATGACTTCGGTGATGTCGATGTTGACCGGGCAGGCATCCACACACCGCCCACACCCGGTGCACGCCACCGGGCCATATTGTTCCGGATAGTAGTAAAACTTGCAGAAGAACCGGTTTCGCATCCGGTCACCTTTGGCGGCGCGAGGATTATGTCCCCCGGCGATCTGACGGTAGACTTCACCCGCGCAGCTATCCCAACACCGAATCCGTTCGAAGTGCTGGCTGCCGTTCTCCGCTGGCAGCGGCTCATCCCGCACATCGAAGCAGCGACAGGTTGGGCAGACGTAGGCACAGATACGACAACTCAAGCACCGTTCCGCCATATCTGCCCAGTAGGCGTCATTGAACTGGGGTGGCCACGCCTCCATTGGTGGAAAGGGGACGGGGTCGTTGAGCACCGGTTGTGGTATTTCACCAGCCAGTTCCTGTAACGTGATTTCGGGCAGGAGCGCGGCGCCTTTTTCGGTGATCACCTGGATCGCATACCCATCGTCAACTTCTGTGAGCATCAGGTCCATACCTGTTGGATCGTCGGGCGCGCCACCCGTGCTTGTGCAGAAACACGTCTCGCCCATCTCGTTGCATGATAGACCGATCAACGCGGTGTTCTCGCGTCGTGTAGTGTAGTAGACGTCCACTGGCTCAGTGTTTGCGAACAGGGCATCCATTGCCAGGAAGCCGCGCGCATCGCAGGACCGCACGCCGAAGATTACCCGTTCGCCATCCGGGACTGTCTCATTGAGCCTGATCTGCTGCCCGGTTTTTTCAATCGTGAGCACGCGCTCAGTGGCCGGGAAAAACGCCTCTTTGACCGACAACACCGGGCGCACAAAGTCCCACACGATATCACCGCTGCTTTGCACCGGACGGTACAGTAACACCCCGTCTACGTTGCGCGGTGCAATGAGGGTTGTCTCTTGGGCCAGGTGATCTAGCCATGTTGCCAGTCCACTGTGACTGATTAGCTGCATTTTAGCCCTCCTTCCCGCTCAAGATCGTGGTCAGTGGGGATGGGATCGGCTCCAGCCCGGCGCGATAACCGAACGCCGCTTCAACCTCCCCGGCCAGTTTTCGATTCAACAAGCCAATGGGGATATCAACCGGGCATACGCGCTCACACTCATCGCAGCCGATGCAACGACCCGCGAGGTGATACGCACGTCCCAGGTGGAACGTCCGTTTTTCATTCAACCCGTTTCCCATACCGATCCACTGCGAGTCGTCACGTTCGTACAGGCACGTCGGGCAGGAGCACATTGGACAGGCTTGCCGGCACGCATAACACCGGATACAACGGTCAAACTGGCTGAGCCAGAACTCCGCCCGTTCTGCAGGCGTCATGGCTTCCAGGTGTGCCAGGTCGTGTTCGCTGTCGAGAGTATCCACTGCCTGTGGTTCACCGATGAGGGTGTCATAGGTGACCGGTGTTCGCTCGCCGCACTCTGTACAACGGTGTTGCAGGGTCGCGCCATCCGACCGTCCCAAACCGGCCCCCTCGAAAACGCCATCGCAGGCGACACCGATGACGTGCACTTGCTCGCGATTGATCTGGCTTTCGGCCACCAGCACATTGATCGCGCGGCTGTCGCACGCCTTGACCACGATGGCCACTCGTTCAGTTTCTGCTGGCGCAGAGGTGTACCCATTCGGGCGCAGCTTCTGATGCAGGTACGTGGTCAGGTTGTGCGTGCAGTTCTGGTTCCACACCAGCCGATCAGCGTCGTCTGCTGTATAGATGAACGCCGGGCGAGTACGACCGCGCGGCCCCACCTCATAACCGATCACACACGATACCTGGTCACTGCTGAGCAGATCGCGCGCTGTGGCCTGAATCTCTGTGGTGTATGACATATCACACCTCCGATTCCAGGATAGCCCGGACTGCCTGGGGCCGGTGACCATTTTGCTGCCAGCTACATGGCCCCAACTCGCGTACCACGTCGGTGAATTCGTTGACAATCCTGGCGAAACGCTCACCTTCAGACGCAGACACCCAGCCCAGCCGCAGTCGTTCCGGTTCCAGTCCGGCGAACTCCATCAGGCTGTGCAGCACCGGCAGGCGTTTGGCGGTCCGATGGTTGCCATTGTCGTAATGACACTCACCGATGTGACAACCCAGCACCAGCACGCCGTCCGCGCCCTGGTCAAACGCCTTCATGATCAACTCCGGCGACACGCGGCCTGAACACGGTACCCGGATGCTGCGCAGGTTCCAGGCCGATTGCAGCCGTGCAGTACCCGCCAGATCAGCGCCGGTGTAACTGCACCACGTACACAAAAAACCAATAATCCTGGGTTCGTAGGTCATTCCACCACCTCCACCGGTGACAGTGCACCCGCCAACTCGGCGATGATCTGCCGGTCGTCATAATGGATCAGCGTCATGGCTTTGTTCGGGCACGTTGCTGCGCAGGTACCACACCCTTTGCACTGGTATTCATTCACCACAGCCACATTGCCGTCCAGCGTTATCGCGTTATAGGGGCACGCAGCAATACACTGTCCGCAGCCAGCGCAGTGTGCGCGGTTGGCACATGCAACCGATGGATCGAGGCGGACCGTTCCCTGGTCGATAAGCGAGAGTGCTGCTGCTGCCGCACCGCCTGCCTGTGCTACGCTGTCTGGGATATCTTTCGGACTCTGGCACGCACCGGCCAGGAAGATACCATCGGTGGCCGTCTCGACCGGGCCCAACTTGGGATGCCGCTCCAGGAAGAACCCATCCCGGCTCCGGCTGATCCCAAACCGGCTGGCAACCTGCCCAGCATCATCCTGCGGCTCGAAGCC